>JAAUOQ010000259.1 GCA_012034795.1 Leptolyngbyaceae cyanobacterium CRU_2_3 | reverse complement strand
TCTCTCTTATATTTAGCTGATATTGATCTGACATGGGACAATAAGAATCCCTAAGCTGATGTACTGCTATGACCATTGTTCTTTAGAGGGGTGCGATGAGTGACCTCGATCTTCAGCTCCGTCAGTTAGTGAAAGAAGCCTGTAGCTATCCGCCCGGACATCCAATTCGACAACGCAAATTGACTCAAGTCATTCGACTCTGTTCGGGCAAGCTCTGGCGAGATGGTTCTCCTTACTATCAAGATGCATTGCAGCAAACCTGGGTCTATTTTTGTCAAAACGTTTGCGAAGCAAAAACAGCCGATCGCTATAACCCCGATCGCAGCAGTGTTTCAACCTGGCTAAACTCCTACTTACGGCGGCGGTTGCAAGATTTTTTATCGATACTAAAAAACAGCAAACCACGCGGGCAAATGGCTGGATTCGGAGTTCGCGATCGGGAGAATTGGGAGAAATTACGAACCCAATCGACGGTCTGGCTGCCGAACCGGCTGTGCCACCCATCCTACAAGATGTGAAAACCTGGGCAGAAACTGATCCATTGGGAGAATTGAGCCAAGTCCACATTGAAGGTCATCCCGCAATTACCTGCCAGATGCTGATCTTACGCCGATTGCCTCCAGAAACCGCCTGGAAAGATCTGGCGATCGAATTAGGTTTATCGGTTTCTACGTTGAGCAGCTTTTATCAACGACAATGCATGCCCCGTTTGCGTAAATTTGGAGAGTCAGAGGGATATTTATAAAGCACTGGAAGCAAGAAAATTCATCGCTATGGCACATAGAAGTCCCGAACTCCCAAATTTAGCGCTCCCCCTTCCCCTAACTCAACAAGCTCAAACACTGGCAGACCGATTTGCTCGTCGCCAGCCGACCCTTCAGAAAGCGACGCAAGTTCGGTTGAACACGCTAGCAGTTTGTGTGGTCAACGATTATTTGCAAATGATGGGCATTCCCACCGATCTATCCGTAGGCGATAGCTGGAACCCAGTAACACAGCTAGGCGCAGATATCGCAGATCTAGAAATTCTCTGTGTTGGCAGGCTGGAATGTCGTCCTGTTCTAAATAGCCTGACTTATACGGTGCCGCCAGAAGTTTGGGCAGATCGGATTGGTTATGTAGTCGTACAAATTGACGAAGTTGCCCAGGAAGCACGGCTATTGGGATTTGTGGAACAGGCAGCCTATGAGGAAGCACTGATTAGTGAACTGCGATCGCCTGAAGCGCTACTCGACCATCTAGATCGTCTCATACACCCCATGTCACCTCCTATTGCACCCATCCAGAAAGCTGTACTAGTGAATTTGAGCCAATGGCTACAAAACAGCTATGGAACAGGTTGGCAAACGGTAGAATCGCTGCTGAACCCGACAGGCTTTACCTATGGGTTCCGGAGCCGAAGTATGGAAATAGCTCCTGAATTGCCGCAAGAAACAATTCGGCGGGCCAAGCTGATTGATTTAAATATCCAAATGCCCAACCCAGTTGCCCTCGTGATGGAGCTAACGCCCGAATCTGAGCAGCGCACTGCTATTCGTCTCCAGGTGCATCCAATCAACCAAACCTATTTACCGCCCTATCTTCATCTAGCAATATTAGATGAATCTGGTGCAACTTTCTTAGAAGCACAGTCTCGCGAAGCCGACAACTATATTCAGCTTCAGTTCAGCGGCGCGCCGGGTGAACCCTTTCGAGTACAAGTGACGATCGCTGAAGCTAGCGTCATAGAAAGTTTTGTCATCTAGTGTGACCTAGTGTGACCTAGCGTGATCTAGTTTTGTCCTGAGTGAGTTGCGTGGTCTAGATTTTGCGAACGATGAACCTGTCCAGGAGCGGTAGCGGTGGCTAAGTTAGTTGTCCTGAAATTTGGTGAGGGAAGTGTAGAGGCCGGCTTTCCTGTGACCTTGCAAATTGCAGAAGAGCAAGATGTTCCTATCGGTCAGGGCTTAGCCTACCATCCATTGGCAGAAGTAACGGGTAAACTGCCGCCTGCCCCCGAATTGCTCCAGTTTTACCGCCATTGGCAAGCAACCTACCGTCAATTGGCGACTTTCACTCGCCTGGAAGCCCCCAAAGCCCAAGTCACCAATATTTCAGTGATTGCAGACTGCTACAGTGCGGCGCGAGTCCTTAGCGATCGCTTCAATGCTTGGCTGCGATGCGAATCTTTCCGCCCCATCCGTGAAAAATGGCTAGAGCAGCTTTCCCTGCACGAAATTGTGCGGGTAATTTTACAAACCGATGATCCCCTGTTGCAACGTCTGCCTTGGCAAGTGTGGGAGTTGGGCGATCGCTACACCCAATCGGAGCTAGCCCTCAGCTTACCTGCTTACGAGCAAGTGACCCATCCCAATCCTCTGGACACCCCAGATAAACTCAAAATTTTAGCTATTCTGGGTAGCAGCCAAGGCATTGACATCCAAGCCGATCGTGCGCTTCTAGAGCAACTCCCCGATGCCGAAATTTGTTTTTTAGTCGAACCCCAGCGCCAAGAACTGACGGATCAACTTTGGGTACAGCCCTGGGATATTCTTTTCTTTGCTGGGCATAGCTCTAGTCAAAGGGTGGGAGCTAGGAGTCAGGGGTTAGCGATGAGAGATCAAGGCTCAGAAATTCCGCTTTATCCAGCCGCAGAAGGCTATATCCACATCAACACCACTGACTGTCTCACCATTAGCCAGCTTCGGTTTGCCCTCCGTAAAGCGGTTGAACGAGGGTTGAAGCTAGCCATCTTCAACTCCTGCGATGGATTAGGAATAGCGCGTCATCTGGCAGATTTACAGATTCCTCAAATGATTGTGATGCGGGAACCTGTGCCCGATCGCGTGGCTCAAGAATTTCTTAAGTCCTTCTTGGCAGCTTTTTCTCAAGGAGAGCCATTCTATTTGGCGGTACGGCAAGCTCGCGAAAGGCTACAGGGTTTGGAAAACCAGTTTCCCTGTGCTACCTGGTTACCCATTATTTGTCAGAATCTTGCTGAAGTACCACCGACCTGGAATGGGTTACGGGGAGTTAAAGAGAATCTGGAAACGTTAAAGTCTGGGGTTGTCCAGTCCTCTGAACGCAGCAAACAACCGGTGCTGCGACGAACGCTTGCTCACCTGCGTCAGTTGTCGAAGGTGCGATCGCCAGTTTGCTGATCACCGCTACCCTCACAGGCATTCGGTACGCTGGAGGATTGCAAGCAGTTGAGTTAAAAGCCTATGACCATTTGATGAGCCTTCGCCCCGCTGAGCCAGAAGATTACCGGTTGCTGATTGTCACGATTAATGATCAGGAAAGACAAAAGTATGGTGCAGAGGTTACAGGCATTGGGCGGGTATCGATTAGCGATCGCTATCTCAACCAGCTGCTAACCCAGATCGATCGCGCCCAGCCCAGCGTCATTGGCTTAGATCTCTATCGTGACTTTGCAGCCGAGCCAGCCGTCGCCCAAAAGTTCCAACACAATTCCCGACTGATTACCCTATGCAAAGCACACTATACCGACGAGGACAACGTTATGGCTCCTCCACCCGATGCAGTGCTTGAACGAGTGGGCTTCAGCGACTTTACAACCGATCCGGATAACCATTTGCGGCGACATTTATTGGCAATGACAACGGCTTATATCGATCTAAAGGCTCCCTGTCCAGCCGCCTATGCCTTTAACCTGCAAGTGGCTTCCCAATATCTGCTAACCCAGAGGAATATTCCTTTGCAGGGTAACCCCGATACCGATCTGCATTTAGGAAACGTTATTTTGCAGCGGTTGCGTGCCCGCACAAGTGGCTACCAACCTGCGGACGCTCGCGGCAACCAAATTTTGCTCAACTATCGGGCTAGCCGTTTTCAAGACAATCGTGTTTCTTTGACAGATGTCCTGTCTGGCAAAGTCAATCCCGAAAATATTAAAGGAAGAGTTGTTTTAGTGGGGGTGACGGCTGAGAGCAGCACGGATTTTTGGGAAACGCCAATTGATCCTCACATGCCAGGTGTGATCGCCCAAGCTCATATGGTTAGCCAAATTTGAGTGTAGTGCTGGACGGACGACGCCTGCTGTGGGTTTGGTCGCTAGGGCAGGAAACCCTCTGGATCTTGGGCTGGTCACTCCTGGGAGGATTGCTAGCTTGGGGGTTACGTTCCCCATTGCGTCTGGCTGGAGCGATCGCTTTTAGCACACTCATTCTATACAGCACCTGTTGGGGAATTTTGATTCAGGCAGGTTGGATTCCCTTAATTCCCCCGGTTTTGGCATTACTGCTGACGGGAAGTGTTGTAACGGTTCTCGTTCGCCTAAAACTTCGCCCCTTTTCTCGATAAATCTTCTCAATGAATTTTACGGAGGCATAATTAGAATGCGGTTCTCCAGCCCAATGTTTCTTTCTCAGGGATGGCTCTTACGGGGTCTGTCTATTGCAGGAGCGATCGCGCTCACTTTGACTGGACTCTTAGTCAGTGCCCCCGCACAATCTCAAAATGCCCCAGGTGATGCGCCAGATCGTCGGCATTCAGGTGGAGCGACCTACATCAAATTTAAGCCGCCTACCCTTGGCAATACACTCAGCAATGCGCCAGGTGGGCGGCAGCGAGGTGGAGGCAGCCGAGGTGACTGTCCACTTATCACTCAACCGCTGACAGCACTGGCACCAGAGACTGTTGCAGGAGCAGTCGGTGGACTAACAACAGAGGACCATCCCACTTTTTGGTTTTATGTTCCTTATGCGCTTACCGATGAGCATCCGGCAGAGTTTGTCTTGCTGGATGAACAAATAAATATGTTTATCAGACGACGCTGAGCGATGCGAGGAGTACAGCTACAGGGGTGGTTGGAATAACACTGCCAGATACCATAACCCTGGAAGCCGAAAAGAGTTATCAGTGGGTATTCATGGTCAACTGCGAGATGGATAATCCTATCTTTACGCGGGGTAACATCCAAAAGGTGAATTTAGATACTGCGTTAACTCAGCAAATTGCCCGATCCGAACCCCTGCAACAAGCCAGGCTTTATGCTGAAAACGGCATCTGGTTTGATGCATTGACGACGTTGGCGGTTTTGAGGATGGATCAGCCAGAGGACCAAACGATCGCCGCTGCCTGGCGGAGCTTACTCCGGTCAGTTGACTTAGCAGACATAATTGGCAAGCCCTTTATGCGCCCATAAGAACTGCTTTCTGAGTTTGGGATCTGATTGGGCTGGGGATCTGATCTAGAGGCTCAATCGGCAGTCTTGAGTTTCTCTAATACCAGCAATCCACCCTGTCTGGTAGGATCGTTTCTGGCAGTCAACTCTAAAGAAAACCTAAAAATCGCCATGACTCAGCCTGAAAGCATCGCTCCTCACGGTGGAACGTTAATTAACCGAATTTGTACACCAGAACAACGTTCCGAGTTTCTGGATAAAGGCGAACATTTGCCCAGGGTGCTTTTGGATGCGCGCACTTTTTCTGATTTGGAATTGATTGCGATTGGCGGGTTTAGCCCCCTGACTGGCTTTATGGGGCAGGCAGACTACAATCGTGTCGTTAACGAAATGCATCTCAGCGGCGGCTTACCTTGGGCAATTCCTGTCACGCTATCGGTCACTGAAGAGGTAGCAACTCCGCTCAAGGAAGGCTCCTTAATCCGCCTAGATGACTTTAGTGGTCGGTTCGTTGGCGTTTTAGAGCTAACAGAGAAATATACTTATGACAAAGTTCATGAAGCTCTGCTGGTCTACCGAACTAACGAAGAAAAGCATCCAGGTGTACAGGTTGTTTATAACCAAGGGGGTGTTAACCTAGCCGGAAATATTTGGCTGCTCCAACGCGACACCGATGTACGATTTCCGCTCTACCAAATTGATCCGGCAGAATCACGTCAGCTATTCAAGGACAAAGGCTGGAAGACGATTGTGGGTTTCCAGACTCGCAACCCCATCCACCGCGCTCATGAGTACATCATTAAGTGTGCGCTAGAAACAGTGGATGGTTTGTTTTGCATCCACTTGTGGGGGCAACCAAAGAAGATGATATTCCAGCAGATGTGCGGATGCGCTGCTATGAAATTATGCTGGAACATTACTTTCCTAAAGATCGGGTAATTCTCGCTATCAATCCGGCTGCCATGCGCTATGCCGGCCCACGAGAAGCCATTTTTCATGCCCTCTTGCGGAAAAATTATGGCTGCACACACTTCATTGTAGGACGCGATCACGCAGGGGTGGGGGACTATTACGGCACTTATGATGCTCAATACATCTTTGATGAGTTTGCTCCGGGTGAATTGGGAATTATGCCGCTAAAGTTTGAACATGCCTTCTACTGCCTGCGAACCAATGGCATGGCAACCAGCAAAACCAGCCCCAGCACAAAGGATGAACGG
>JAAUOQ010000258.1 GCA_012034795.1 Leptolyngbyaceae cyanobacterium CRU_2_3 | reverse complement strand
CGCCGCGCGGTCGTCCCACTTCGCCTTCACTTTGTCGAGCTTGCCGTCGAGCGCGGCCTCGCACAGCTCCGTGAGATCGGACTGCAGCCTCATCATGATCGGCTGCGTTTCCGGATCGCCGAAGCGGCAATTGAACTCGAGCACGTTCGGCGTGCCATCCGGCGCGACCATGGACACCTGACTGCTTGTGCCGGAGAAGATCGGACCGAACGGACCATCTTCCGCCACCAGATAATCACCACCATAACCCGACTCGGCAATCCACAGGTTGCCATCGGCATCATAGGTATAGGTGGCAGTGCCGACTGTTGTGTACTGATTCAGGTCATTGGGGCTGTAGTTTGTTGTTACCCCATTAATCACCGTCTGCGTCCGGTTGCCCGCTGCATCATAGGTATATTGCAAATCCTGATTGGCAATGCTGGCGTTGGTCGAAGCCAACTGAGCGCGAGTAAGCTGTCCTGTCGCGTCATAGGTGTAAGTCCAGGTGCCATCGATCGTTTTAGAACTGGTCTGCCGCCCCAGCGCATCGTAAGTGTATTCAAATGAAGAGTTGACAGTGTTATCGGCTTTGTAGTTAAAAATCTTTAGCAGTTGACCGGCACCATCGTAGTTATAGGTTGTATAGGTGCCGTTGCCGTTGGTTTCCTTTTGCAGTCGCCCTGCCGCATCATAGACATAAGTAATGATGCTAGCTCCGCTGCCGTTGGTTAACCCTGCCAGTCTACCCTGAGCATCGTAGCTGTAGTTGGTGGCGAATCCCGCCTGATCCACCATTTTGGTTCGTCTGCCTTGAGCGTCGTAGGTGTATTGGAGCGATCGCCCATTGGCATAAGTAACTTTCGTCAAGTAGTTGGTCGTCGCGTCATAGGTCAGGTTGGTAATTTTCCCTTTTGCATCCTGTACCGAAGTCAGATTACTGTTGCTGTCGTAGGTATATTGCTCAAACGTACCATCATCAAAGGTTTTACGGCTGAGTCTACCTGCACTGTCGTAGCTGTATTTGAATAGATCGCCGCTCCGCTCTTTGGCTTGAATCAGTTTGCCCGAAGCATCATAGGTAAAAGACTCTGAGGTACTGTTGCCATAGGTAATGCCTGTTAAATTACCGGCACTGTCATAGCTATATTGCGTCGTTTTTCCCCGCTGATCTGTGACAGTAATGGGCGAGGTAGAACTGCCTGCATAGCCGAAGCTAACCGTGCGATTCAGCGGGTCAGTTTGGCTCAGCAGTCTGCCTTGAGCATCATAGCCAAACTTATAGACTGTATTGCCAGGTGCGGTAATTTGGCTCAAATAGTCATTAGCATCATAAGCAAACTGGGTCGATCGATTCAGCGAATCTTGAATACTCTGAATTTGTCCGGTGCTCGTAAAACGCAGTTGAGTTGTCGCATTCGTACTATCGGTGATATTGATCACACCGGGCGAAACGTAGGTAATTTTTGTGGCGTTCATGGCTGATAAAAGGAAAACTCAAGAAAAAGAGGCACAGTAATTCATGAGCACCCTGTGGTATCAGCATCCTGACGTTCAGTACCTTCATCTATGCGGCGCATAGAAATTCTGTTTCTACTGGAATCTCAGCAGATCTAAAACTATGGAAATAATTAAATTTCTCAAGACGTAACCCGAAGCTACTCAGATATCTGAACACACCTAGATCGGTGAACAACTGCTATCCTATATCACAACCTGCGTATGAAAGGATACAGCCTAAGTAAGGGTTTTCTACACCGGGAACTGTCTAACTATAAGGAGCCAGACTCAAAAAAATCAAGCACTTCGTTGGATAAAAAAGTGAAAGCTTACACTTTTACAACTTAAGTTAAGTTACCTCCGGCAAAGCCGGAGGCTTAACTTTGTTAGCCCCTCAAAGGGGCAGAATCAGGAGTCTCCCAAGGAGACACACCCTCAGCGAAGAGGCAGGTTGAGTTGCTCCAATCGCACATCTTCCTCCTCTTGCTTCCGAATGTAGGCTCGAACCACCTGCTCATCCAATCCCACCGTCGAGACATAGTATCCCCGTGCCCAAAAACTCTCACCGCTGTAGTTGCGCGCTTTACCCCCAAACTTGCGGGCGATTGCAATGGCGCTCTTACCTTTGATGTATCCCACAATTGCTGATACCGCGTACTTGGGCGGGATGCTGATGCAAATGTGGACATGATCTTTGAGCAGATGCCCTTCGACAATCTCACACTCCTTCTGCCGCGCTAGCTCATGAAAGATTTCTCCCATATACTTCCGCAACTCTCCAAATATCACCTTCTTGCGCCGCTTCGGAATGAACACAATGTGATACTTGCAATTCCACGTCGTGTGGTTTAGCTTCTGATAATCCATTTCAATTCTCCTGATGAGTCAAAAGCACTTTTGCTTTCAAACAGGAGAATTTTTCTACTACCGCTTCACTCAGTCAAACTTTTGAGAGTCTCCCCGGCAAAGCCGGGGGCTTACCCGATTTAGTTACAAAACTAAATATTTTCTCACTTTTCCCCAACTTCCCTTCACGATCCATCCATCTCTCACATAGCTTTGTATGAAAACCTTAGAGTACCGACACGCTTTACGGCGCAGCGCTACACTTCTGGCAGTAGTTGCGCTCTCCCTGGTTCTCCTGGCAGGATTAACGGGCATTCTGCTCTCGTTTTACTACGAACCGACTGCCAGAGGGGCCTTTGAGTCTCTTCGCGAAATCACCGAAATCCTTGCCAATGGTGGCTTAATTCGCAGTTTACACGCGCTTGCAGGCAATGGATTAATTGTGGTGGCGTTGCTGCAAATCGTGGTTCTGTTTTTGGGACGGCAATTTTGTTCGGCTTGGCTAGCAGCCTGGATTAGTGGAATTTTCTATACTTTGGTGGCGATCGGGCTGAGTTGGACTGCCATTATTTTGGACTGGGACCAAGTCGGTTACTGGCGCTTCAAGCTAGAGCTAAAAACCATAGAGTCTATCCCTTTGATTGGTTCAGAACTGCGCGACATTCTTACGGGTGGGAATGGCATTAACTCGGTTACAGTAGAGCACATGTATACCCTACACAGCTATGTGTTATCGGCGATTGCATTTGTGCTGGCGGTAGTTCACCTAGGTGCACTGATTTATCAAGAGCGCCAGGTCAAACATAACTTTCAGGGAGAAGCTGGCGGGGTAAAAGCACCCATAGAGGTGAGCTAATAGCTTACCTATGTCATGCGGATGAAAGGACTTGAACCTTCACTTCGTGAGAAACTAGAACCTAAATCTAGCGCGTCTACCAATTCCGCCACATCCGCAAGCGTCAGTAGTCTATCATAGCAGAGATTTTGGCAAATAGGGCGATCGCCTCACAAGCCGCTGCAAACCTAAAGAGCACCCAGAATTTCTCTGTTCCTGCTCCTGCGCTAACCCTATCGATATCCTGCTGCCTGCAAGGCAAAGAGCCGAGCATATTGTCCCTTTAACTGCATCAGCGCTTCATGGGTTCCCTGTTCCTGAATCTCGCCATTTACCAGTACCATGATTTGATCTGCCATGCGAACTGTAGAAAAGCGGTGAGAGATCAGAATAGCCATTTGGTGTTGAGTTACAGCTCTAAGCTGATTGAAAATTTCCACCTCCGCCTCAGCATCCACTGCCGAAGTCGGTTCATCCAACACCAAAATATCGGCTCCTGTCCGCATAAATGCACGAGAGAGGGCAATTTTTTGCCATTGCCCACCCGATAGCTCTCGCCCATCTTTAAACCAACGCCCTAACTGCGTTTGGTATTGATTGGGCAGTTCCTTAATAAAGGCTCGCGCAGTTCCTTTTTCAGTTGCATCATCCCAGCGCAACTGGTCGTCTAAATGCTCCACATCCCCCACGCCCACATTTTCTCCCACTTTGAACTGGTAACGCACAAAGTTCTGAAAAATCACGCCAATCCGCTTTTGTACGACCTCCATGTCCCACTCTTGCAAATCGCGCCCATCCAGCAAAATCCTCCCCGTATCGGGCATGTAGAGGCGAGTCAGCAGTTTAATCAACGTGGTCTTGCCAGAACCATTTTTGCCGACGATCGCCAGTTTATCCCCCGGTTGCAGATGAAATGAGACATCTTTAAGGGCAGGCGTGGTGTTGCCCGGATAGGTAAAGGAGACTTGCTCAAAGCGGATGCCATCTTCTGGCTGCGTGCCATATTTGGCATAACCCAAAGGTTCAGGCACCTCCTCTTCCAGGAACTCATAGAGATTGGAAAGATAGAGAGAATCTTCGTACATGCCGCCTACCGATGTGAGGATAGAAGCAAAAGTCGATTGTCCCTGCCGAAAGACAACCAGATAGAGCGTCAAGTCGCCCAAAGAAATGCGTCCAGCGATCGCTGCCAGGACAATCCAGACATAGGTACTATAAAAAGTCGTGGTGCTGATCAAGCTGAGCAGATAGCTCCAAACGCTACGGCGAATCGTCAGATCCCGATCTTCAGTATAGAGACGGTTGAAAATGGCTCGATAGCGGTTTAGCAGCATCTGACCGAGCTGATACAGCTTGACTTCCATCGCGTTCGCTTCATTGGCGATCAAAAACTCCAGGTAGTCTTGCTCACGGGCTTCGGGGGTGCGCCGACGGAAGAGCCGAAAGGCGGCTTGAGAAAACTGAGTTTCTGAGACAAACGCTGGAACTGCTGCTACCATCAGCAGCAGCACTGCCCAGCCCGAAAAGCGCAGCAGCAAACTGCCGTAGGCAATAATGGACAGGGTGTCTTTCAGGAGGCTAAAGGTTCGTACGACCAGACCCAGCGGACGAGTTGAGGCTTCGCGTCTGGCGCGGCTCATTTTGTCGTAGAATTCTGAGTCTTCAAAGTGGGCCATGTCCAGGGTTAAGGCTTTTCCCAGAATCAGTTCATTGACGGTCTGTCCCAGCAGCACCCGCAACAGCGATTGGCACAGGGCAATGCCTTGCTGTCCCCCCGATAGCAGTGCTACAGCCACAGCTTCAACACCCAGATATTCCAATACTTGCCAGCGATCGCCCGCTAATCCTGACTGCGTTGCCTGAACCACCCCATCGACAATCAGCTTGCCGACATAAGCGATCGCTCCTGGCAACAGCCCGACCAATAGGGTCAATATCGCCAGCCCAATCGTGAGAGGGCGATCGGTAGTCCAGACTAGCTGCACTGCCCGTCTACCATAATCCAAAAGTGAAAGAGAACGAGACAGGGCTTGTGGCGACAGCCGTTTTGGAGAGGAAATTTGCATACTCCAACGATAGCGTTTTGGGTGCGGTCCCGACGACGGAGTAGATTGGCAATATTCTCAATCTTTCTTTACAATTGAGGTCAAAACCTTCTGGCTCCGAATTGACTATGGCAAGTTTAGACGATCGCAAAAAGCGGATCATGGAGCATTTGGCTCGCAGTACTAATGAGTTTTCCAAACCTGCAACCAAACTCACCGACGAGCGAAGACAGCGAATTATGGATCATGTGCGGCGAACTCAAGGCTTAAAAGATTAAACACAGCTAGCTTCCAGCCGAGCTGGAAAATCCTGTTCTAGGCACTGGCTCAATCTTGAGTCCCCATAACCCAGTCCCTGCTCTATCAATGTGGATAAGAGGGGGATTTTTTATTGGGCGATCGCTTAACTACCAAGGTGGATTTTGCGCTGAACCTTTTTCGAGAATCTCAGTCAATTAGATTTATATTGGTCTGTTGGTGCAGATCAACCAGCCAACTTGATGAGAAATTCTTAAAATTAAAAGACTTCAAAATCCCGTTGCTAGCCTAGATTAAAAATCCCATCTACAAAGTTTCATCAAAATCCTACATACCGGGTTTTGTGCAGTGTGTTGAAGGAGGTAGAACAGAGCGGTGAATATTTCTGACCTATTTGACAAGGGCGGTATTGCTATATGGCCCCTGTTGTTCCTATCATTTCTGGCGCTGAGTACCATTATTGAGCGGGCTTGGTTCTGGTCAAAAATCCTGACCCACGATCGAGAAATTGCTGGTCGAGTGTTGGAGGCGGCTCGGCGGGACTGGCCAGCCGCCACTGAAATTGCCCGCAAGTCTAGCAATCAACCCATTGGGCGATTCCTCTACTCGGCGCTAGAGCTGCAAAACCCTGATCCTGAAGTGTTTGAACTGTCCTTACAAGCCTCAGCAGATGAAGAAATTGCGACGATGCGGCGCGGTGAGAAAGTTTTGGAAGCAACGATCGCCATTGCTCCCTTGTTAGGGCTATTAGGGACTGTTTTGGGCTTAATCAACTCTCTGAGCAGCATTCGCATTGGTGATACTGACTCCACTACAGGTACAACATTAGGAATTGCCGAAGCACTCATTAGTACTGCCATCGGCTTAATTGTGGCAATTACGGCGCTGGCTTTCTATCGCCTGTTTCAA
>JAAUOQ010000257.1 GCA_012034795.1 Leptolyngbyaceae cyanobacterium CRU_2_3 | reverse complement strand
CTGGTGGCGATCGCCCAAGGGCTATATGTGGCAATCGTGGAAAAGCAGCGCGGCCAATGGCGGTGGAGTTCGATCGCCCGTTCCTATGGGGTGGCAACGGCCGGTGGACTCCTTGCCTTTCTGCCCTGGCTAGTGCTGCTGCTGAATGCCCTAGACCAGGTGAATGAAGCCACGATCGCTACTACACGAAAATATCCTTTGAGTTATTTGCTAGATCAGTGGTTCTTGAACATCAATCGGGTGTTTATTAATGGAGAACTCCACTCGTTTAATGTGCTCGTGGTGGTATTGACAATTGTCGCGCTGTACTGGCTCTGTCGCACCACCCCAAAACGCACCTGGCTATTGGTGCTCAGCTTAATTGCCGTACCGTTTTTGGCATTGGCCCTGCCCGATTTGGTGGGGGGAGGAGAGCGATCGCTGCGGATTCGCTATCTAATTCCTTCCTACCTAGGCATTCAAATTGCCTTTGCATATTTGCTTGCCACCCCAATCACAGCGGCTAAAGCTGGGGGACTAAAAGCTGGGGGACTAAAAGCTGGCGGGCTAAAAGCTGGACGCATCGTTTTAGTGCTTTTGCTAGCTAGCGGTATCTTTGCCTGCGGGGTCAATACCCAAACTCAAATAGGCTGGACTAAAAGCATTCGCAAAAGTGGTTATTATCCTGTGGCAGCGAGTTTTGTGAATCGAGCCGATCGCCCTCTGGTGATTAGCGATCAAACAGAGGTAGATATTCTGTCCTTCAGCTATGAGCTAAAGCCCGATGTGCAGTTTCAACTGGTCACTAATCCCAGACGGCTTAAAGTGGCTGAGGGATTTGGCTCTACGTTTCTGCTCAATCCCTCTCAGCGATTGAGGAATATCCTAGAAAAACGCAATTACAAACTACTGTTGCTCTGCCAGGACGAGGACGAAAATCCGGGAGCGCCCCAGGATCGGCTGTGGTTAGTTAGATAATAAGGGCAGGGTAAATTCACAAGGAAACTTCAAGTTTGGCGACTACCAAGCGTTACAAAGTGACACAATCTCAAGACGCAGGCGAAGTGCAAGAGGGCGATCGCCACAATTCATCGTTTTCTCCCTCGCGCTATCCTTTAATTCGGTTAATTCAATATGGGCGCGGCTATCGCTCACAAATTTGGCTAGCAGTACTCTGCTCTGTGCTCAATAAGTTTTTTGATCTGGCTCCGCCTGTTTTAATTGGTGTGGCAGTAGACACCATCGTTCAACGGCAGAATTCTTGGCTTGCTCAGTTTGGCATTCGCGATGTCCAGGAGCAATTTTTACTCCTAGCAGCTCTAACTGTTTTAATCTGGGTATTGGAGTCGGTGTTTGAGTATGCCTACGCGCGCCTGTGGCGGAATCTGGCGCAGAAAATTCAACATAACCTGCGGCTAGATGCCTATCGGCACTTGCAGGAGTTGGAGCTAGAGTACTTTGAAGCCCGCAGCACCGGCGGCTTAATGGCGATCCTCAATGATGATATTAACCAGCTAGAGCGGTTTTTGGACTTCGGTGCCAATGAAGTCATTCAGGTAACTGCCACCGTCTTGCTGGTGGGAGCCGGATTTTCCTGATTGCGCCTAGTGTTGCTTGGATGGCGATGCTGCCCATGCCTTTTATCTTGTGGGGATCGATCGCCTTTCAAAAGCTATTGGCTCCCCGATATGCAGATGTGCGAGAAAAAGTCAGCCTCCTGAGCAGTCGCTTATCGAATAATTTGAGTGGCATTGTCACCATCAAAAGTTTTGTCACCGAAGAGTATGAAGTGAATCGCTTGAGAATTGAAAGCGAAGCCTATCGCCAGAGCAACCGGAGAGCGATCGCCCTCAGTGCGGCTTTTGTGCCGCTGATTCGGATGATTATTTTGGTTGGATTTACCGCATTGCTGGTCTATGGCGGGCTAGAAGCCGTGGCAGGCACGATGGCGGTAGGCACTTACAGCACTCTGGTGGTGATGATTCAGCGATTACTCTGGCCACTAACTCGGCTGGGCGAAACCCTAGATCAGTATCAGCGGGCGATGGCGTCTACTCAGCGGGTGATGAAGTTGCTGGATACGCCGATCGCCATTCGATCGGGGGAACAAGTTTTAGGACAGCCCGTTTTGGGGCAACCCACGCTGACCTCAGCCATCAAGAACCCATTGATTCGCGGCGAAGTCTGGTTTCAGCAGGTGACGTTTGCCTATCGCGATCGCCCTGCCGTGATCGAGAATTTGTCTCTGCATATTCCTGCCGGAAAAACCACAGCGATTGTTGGCTCAACCGGTTCTGGGAAAAGCACCCTGGTGAAACTGCTGCTGCGGCTCTACGAGATTCAGACGGGCAGCATTACGCTCGATGGCATTGAGTTACGGGATTTGGAGCTACGAGAGTTGCGCGGGGCGATCGGTCTGGTCAGTCAGGATGTGTTTTTGTTCCACGGTACGGTTCTGGAGAACATCACTTACGGCAGTCCGGCGGCTACCTTAGCTGAGGCTGTGGCAGCAGCGCAAATTGCCGAAGCCCAAGAGTTTATTGAGCAGTTGCCCCAGGGATACGACACGATTGTGGGTGAACGGGGGCAGAAGCTTTCTGGCGGGCAACGGCAAAGGTTAGCGATCGCGCGGGCCATCCTCAAAAATCCACCAATTCTGATTTGGACGAAGCCACCTCGGCAGTGGACAACGAAACTGAAGCAGCAATTCAGCGATCGCTAGAGCGGATCACCCAAAACCGGACGACAATTGCGATCGCCCACCGGCTTTCGACCATCCGCAATGCCGACTGCATTTACGTGATGGAGCAGGGCAAGCTGGTGGAGCAAGGCAAACACGAAGATCTCCTCAACCAACAGGGTATTTACACCAACCTCTGGCGAGTGCAAATGGGAATCAGGTAGAACTTCGCGGGTGAGTGTCACGGGTAAAACTCAATTGGCGTTGGATGACGCTTGATTAGGACAAACAAAGGCAAACTCACCCGAAAAACCGTTTGTCCTGGACGGCTTTCCACCGCAATTTTGCCGTGATGCTTCTCCACAATTTTGTGGGCAATGCTCAATCCCAGACCGCTGCCTTCCCCAGCAGGTTTAGTGGTATAGAATGGCTCAAACATTCTCGCTTTAACTTCATCGGGGATGCCCTTACCCGAATCTGTAATGGTCACAATAATGTGTCGATTTTGTTCAAAGACAGCGATCGCCAGTTGCCCCCGATAGTTCATGGCTTGAATAGCATTACTAATCAAATTAGACCAAACCTGAACTAATTCTTCAGCGTAACAGAGCAACAATGGCACGGGTTCGTACATTTTTTGGACATCAATGCCACCCTTGATTTGATTTTGGTAGAGAATTAAAACCGTATCTATCCCTTCTGACACAGAGGCCTGGATGGGTATGCCTGAAATATCCTGCCGGACATAATTCTTAAGGGCATAGACAATTCGGGCCGCTCTATCCACAGCTAGCTGGATGTTTTGGCTGTTATTTTGAATCACAGACAGTTGATAGGCCGTGTCTAAAATCAGAGGGGCATCTTCGGCTTGTAGCAACGGTAGAATTGGGTCTGGCGTAATAATGCCCATTTTACTCAAAGTATCTGCCAGACCAGCCGCATCAGGAATTTCACGCTCTCTGAGCGTTCGGGTGAGGCTGCGTCTCAATTGGCGCTCTTCCCGCGAAGATAGGAGTTCTTTCGATTGATGTGCCAGGCTAAGCAGGGTAAAAAAGTCAGTTAACTGCTCAGGAGATAAAGCACGCATGAGAGGCGGCAATTCCTGCAAAGCCTGTGCTAAGGAACTGGTGACATTACTAATAGAAGAGCGAATTGCCCCCAGCGGGGTATTGAGTTCGTGAGCAACACCAGCGACCAGTTGCCCCAGAGACGACATTTTTCAGTGTGAATTAGCTGTGCCTGATCCTTCTGGAGATTTTGGAGGATATTCTGCAATTCCTGAATTTTTTGGTTGAGAAACCCTCGTTCTGCCAGTTGTTCTGCCATTTGATTAAAAGCCCTACCCAACTGAGCCACCTCATCCCTACCTGTATTGGGAACTCGAACCGTGGTATCGCCGTTGGCAAGTTGCTGGGTCATGCGGGTGAGTTTGAGAATCGGTTGGGTTAGCGATCGGGCAATGCAACCCCCAACCAAGCTGATGATAGTGCTGCCTAATAAAAACAAGATGCCCAACCGTAGCCACAGCACCTGCACAGCCGCCTCTAAGACGGTAATAGGGTACAAAATCACTGTGAGCAAAGAGGCACTAGAACCGGCTATCACAAAACTTTTGGCGAAATACTGCTGATCGCCAAGCTGACTTCGAGACGCATAGATATTGTCAGGACCAGGAGGCTGCCAGGTCAAAGGAAATTTCCCAGCCGATAAGGTCGTTGCAGTCACCTGATTGTCTACCAGAGCCAGCAGATACTTGGAGGATCCCGTCGCAATTTTCTGGAGCAGGGTGTCATCGATTAATCGACCAATCATCAGCCCTCCCAAGGGTCGATCACTGTCATCTTGGGAATGAACAATAACATGGCTGGCAACCAGAAGTGTCTGTCGCTGATCCGGTTGCTTCGCGCTCACCAGATCAATTAAATTAGACCCTGAAACGGTACTTTGCCCCAGCGCTTTATCCTCAAAACTGGCTTGCGTCAGTATGTTTTTTCGCACATCCGCCAAAACATTGCCCTGAATATCCAACACCTTCACCCAATCTAGCTCTAATGAGGCTTTGAGGGGCAATAGAACTTTTAAGAACCAGCGAGCATCTCGACGTTCGATCGCTTGGCGCAGGTCGTCTCGGTCGGACATCAGTTCAACCTCAGCCTTGAGGGTTTGCTGCTCGTAGTAAAAATCCTGCTGGACTCGTTCAGCAAAACTTTCGACATCCCTTTGAATATTCTGCTCTAAACCCTCTGCAAACCAGTATCCCAGGGCTAATATGCCCAGCATAGAGACACTCAGACAGACTGCCAAAAAGGCAGGACAATCCTTTGGCTAAGGCTGAGACCAGCATAGAATCTTTTGATCATTTTCCCATTGCTAGTCCTGGGGCAGATTCATGAAACGGGTACAAGGCCTTTCTCCTGTAGAATTTTGGTTCCTGTGGGGCTAAATATAAAGTCAATAAATTTCTGGGTAGCCACTGAAGGCTGTTTGTTCCAGACAATATTAAGCTGACGCGCCATCGGATATTTGCCTTTGGTAAAGTTTTCAACCGTTGGTTTCACTCCATTTAGGCTAAGACAATTCACCGAAATCGGATAGATCGACAAATAGGATAAGGAAAACGCGCCGATCGAGTAGGGGGTGTCTTGCAAAGTGCGAACCAGTTCAGATTCTTTGTCTAGGAGAATGGCGTTAGAGGTGATTTGATCCTGTCCTAGGAAATATTTTCGCAGCAAATCGTTACCGGCTGTAGCTTTAGGTCTCTTCAAGACGATAATCTCTGCATTGGGCCCACCCACTTCCTGCCAGTTGGTAATGTCGCCTGTATAAATTGCCTTGATCTGAGCGGTTGTCAGATTGGTCACGCCTGTTAGACCCTTGTGAGTGGCAATGACCAGCAGGTCTTTTGATAGAAAACGAGACTGAATTTGGCCGTTACCCTGCTGAGGACTAATTGCATAGCTAGAACCTGCAACATCGGCAATTTTGTTTTGTAGAGCCACGATCGATCCAGCAGCCCGACCAGCACTAATAAACTCAAACTTAACAGTTCGGTCTTGTGCTTGGTAAGCCTCTGCAAATACTTTCAAAACGGCTTCGGTGACACTGCTAGGCGCAATTTTAATTAACTGTTGCGTCTGAAACTGCGTGGTTGTAGCATCTTGTTCAGAGGTTGTCGGATAAACCAAAGTGTTGATAGCACAACTGGAACCTCCCAGAATTAGAATTCCAACTAGGGTGAGAGCAGCGATCGCTTTCATGGGTTAATCACCAAATCTAGGCTCATAGAGATAGCAACGATAGCGAATTGAGTCTTTCCTACTCTAACCTCACCTCCTGGTGGGACGGCAATACAGGATACGAAAACATTGCACAAGGACTTGCTGAATTAGGATATGCAAAATCCGCCCTCACCCTAGTCCCCCCCCCAGGAGAGGGAATAAGACTTCTAACTCCCTTCTCCTGGGGAAAAAGGGTCGGGGAGGTAGTTTGCTTCTGCGGAGCAGTGGGTCAATCATATTTGTATTCAGCAACGCCAACAATTGCAAAAAATATGACACAAAAATATGACACAAAACCACTGCCCCAAAACCATCGCCCCAAAACCATCGCCCCAAGTGGAACCTAGATTCCCTAATTCCAACCTCCACAAAATTACCCCACAGTAGGAGGATGGAACCTGCCAAAAGTGGGGCGGATCAAATTTTGTTCATGCAG
>JAAUOQ010000256.1 GCA_012034795.1 Leptolyngbyaceae cyanobacterium CRU_2_3 | reverse complement strand
AATTAGACTGAAACGACTGACAAGCCTGAATCTGATTGGATTGTCGCAGGCGATACGATCGCTCAAAGATCTAGAGAATTAGGTATTCTTCAAGACATTTATATTGAAATTAACTAGAACTCTGAACTGTTTTTGCTGCCAAAGTCAGAGCCAAGTGCGATCGCCGCACCGGCGCGGCCCTCTGTCCATCACCCCAATTAAACGCGATTGAACAGGGTTAAACTTTACGCAATTCATCCCATTAAAGAGGACAAATGACCCTACAGCCCTGAATTTAGTGGTGCTGTCCTGAAACTCTGTGAAGTTGTTGTCTGAATGCAGCGGCTTTAGCCGGATCGTTCTGATCGTGAGCCGTAGTCTGATTAAACAGATACTTTCAGTGGCTCAGTGTTGCTTCAGATCTCGATCGCAAATCTGAGCAAGACTAAACTTACAAAAATTTTTTATTGACGCTTTATCTCGTGATCTCTTTTTATTTCTCGCTGGAACACATCAGTATCATGGATATTACGAGGAGTGATTCAAGTCCTTTGAAAACCTGAATATACAAGTCATCAAGAGGCATACTGGCTGCCTTAAAAGAAATTTCCTTTTAACTCTGTTTCCCAATAAGCCATCAGGAGTGCTTTACCGCCCATTCGCCGGAGTATATCTGTGCAACAGTCATTATGGAGCGGCTAGACATGAGTCAATTTAGAATCAGAAACGTAATCCTTCCTGCCGTCCTTGTCGCAAGCGGCGTTTTTTCTATCCTGACACTTCCTTTTGTCCTCAGCAAGTCTGAACCAACAGGATTTGCTCTACCTGAATTTCTAGAAGAATCCTCCCAACCTGTATTCGATCGCGACAATAAAAATATTGCCATTCGCTACGTGGGTGGAGCTATTGTTGTGAGCGTCGGAGCCGGAGTTGCCACGACGGAAATGCTTAGACGACTGCATCCAGCAAATCGACTTCCTAAAACCCCAAAGGACTCCCTCAATGCTCAGATTTTTCAGCCCATGGACGAGGATCAACCTAACCTGATCTTGTTGTCTGAAACTACAGAATCTTCTACGCTTTCGCCAGAACCCCTGCTGATTCTGCCCTACGAAACTTATCGGATTAAAGTACCGCATCGCCAGCACACGCTATTTGCTATTTTGCTGGATGGTCAGTATTACAGCTTAGTGCGAACCCACAAGAGCCGAGAAAAAGTCTTCCAAATTGCATCCAGCTTACGTCAACGGGGTGAAGAAGTGGTAGTCACACCGATTGAAGATCGTCATGCAGTGTGGATTTTGCAGCCGGAAGCCTATTCCGAATTAGTGTCTTAAAAATCAAGGCAGAAGAATCAAGGCAAATGATACAGCCAATTTCATGTGTGAGCCGCAAGGAGACAAAAACAATAGGTATGGATGCAAATGAACTGGTGCAGCGATATCAAAGCGGCGAGAAAGATTTCAGTGGAGAAATTTTGAGCCAAGTCGATTTGAGTCGAGCAGATCTGCGGCAGATTGATTTGTGGAGTGCCGATTTGTCAGCAGCTAACCTGAGCGGTGCCAATTTAAGCGGTGCAGATCTGCGGGAAGCCCTTCTAGAAGCAGTAGATCTTAGCCATGCCGACTTGCGTAGAGCCGATTTGCGAAGTGCCAATCTGTTGCGATCCACGCTCCAAGATACCCACTTGGAAGGCGCTATTTATGACGAGACGACGCAATTTCCGGATGAGTTTGACACTACAACTGCCGGACTATACTGGATTGCACCTGATGCAACCTTAAGTGGCGCAGACCTTAGCAGCAAAGACCTCAGCGGTGTGGATCTGAGTCGGGCTGATTTGAGACAAGCTAATTTGGCGGACGCGAATCTATTTGGAGCCGATCTGAGTCAGGCTAATCTCGGTCGGGCTAATTTGAGCCATGCCGATTTACTAGAAGCCAACCTCGATCGCGTTAACCTCCGTGGCACGATATTGGATCAGGCTAACCTCAGTCGAGCCAATCTCCAACAGGCCAATCTATTTGACGTTGACCTAAGCTCTGCCAATCTGAAGGAAGCCAATCTTCAAGGCGCACTCTACAACGACAATACCCGGTTTCCCATAGGCTTAGATCCCGCTAATTTGGGAGGCTACTGGATTGGGCCAGGCACATTTCTCCAGAATGCAGAACTCAACCAGGTTAGCTTGGTGGGAGTTGACTTGCAAGGAGCCAATTTGGCAGGCGCAAACTTGTCAGGCACCGATCTCTGGGGGGCAAACCTAAACGAAGCCAATCTAACCGGCGCAGACTTAACGGGCGCTAATCTCTGTGGAGCCAGTCTGGTTGGGGCCAACCTTGAAGACACCCAACTCACAGATGCAAATCTACTAGAAGCAGACTTAACCGACACAATTTTGGCAGAAGAACCTCTACCAGAACTATCGGAGGCGGATCTCACCGATATGAAGCAAGTAGCCGTAGACGATAACACTCCACTACTACGTTCTCACGACCCTTCTAAAAGAATTTGAACAGCTACGAATTTTCTGTAAGGTGCTGAGTACTTAGCAATGCCAGCACTCAGCATCCCAGGTCAGGACAATTCAGCCAAAAGTGGCTGTAACTGCCGTATATCGCTTTTACTGCAAAAACTCTTCTGGTCTAGGCGGTGCGGTAGTTTGGCGATCGCCAGGAAACTCCAAATTGTAAGGATTTTGAGGTTCTTTAGGAATCAGATAACGGTAGCCCCAACCATAGTTGACCTGATCCAATTGGGGTTGAGGTGGCGTGGTTTCACCTCTGGGAAGGGCGATCGCTAGCGTTTGATTAGCCTGAGCGTAGCGCTGTCCTTCTGGGGTGCTACGCACTGTACCGCTTGCTAAACGCATTCCCTGCCTTGCGAGTTTTTGCTCTAGGCGAGACAGTTTCTCGACTGGGGTCAAGGTCGCTAGAAATATGACATCTTTAGATGGCTTGAAAGAGATGATTCCTAAGCGGGCTTGCTCTAGCTGCCATGTTTCTTGATATTTGCCATTGGGAGCGACTTGCCAAAGATTAAGCTGCGTTTGCCATTTGCCATCTACAACTTTCACTGTTTGGTACGCCAGGATGGAATAGGTGGGCACCGGGTTAAACTGGGCTGCTGTAGAATTATCCACCGAGAGATACCGCACGGCTGCTACGGTGAGTGGAGTATTTTGGGGTAAGTTGGTTTCGCCTGCGATTGTATAGGTGCCAGAAACTTCTGAAGCCGTCACATGTACATTCAACAACACATCAGACAATTGTCCAGGGAACCGCAACTGGGTACAGCCTACACTTAGCACCAGGAATAGCAGGACGCAGAGGTTAATCAAATGTTTAGTAGTCAGCATGTAACGAAGTGAAGGATGCAAACGGACGCAAATCATCAGGCAGCAGGAAAGTAGAACATTACTAATGCTTTCAGCCTTTTCTGACCGGAATCAGGAGTGTTCTAGAGGAGTGTTCTGGAGGATGTTTGTAGGGGGTACTCGCTATTTGTATTTCTCAAGAACTTGGCAACAGAACAAAAAAGCAGAGCCTTCCTAAGCTCTGCTTCTTTTCAGTTTTTATTTAACGCTCAATCAATAGCGTCAGCCTTAAACAAGTTCAGCCACTGCAACCGGTTCCACACCCGATGCAGTCGCCGCAGGGTAGACGCTAATTTTCTTGCGACTTTTGCCTTTACGTTCAAAGGTCACGATGCCATCAACGAGTGCAAACAGAGTATCGTCGCTGCCACGTCCAACATTGGAACCAGGATGAATTTTGGTGCCGCGTTGCCTGACCAAAATATTGCCAGCTCTGACCACTTGGCCACCGTATCGCTTAACACCCAACCGTTGAGCATTAGAGTCCCGACCGTTGCGGGTACTGCCTGTTCCCTTCTTATGAGCCATAGTGAATTCCTACTGCTTTCTACTAACGTTACATCACACTGATGAAAATCTAGTTCAAAGTTCACGATCGCCTACACGTTTGCCACTTCTTCGGCGGAAGCGTCTGAAGGCTCTGTTGGCTCCACGGGAGCAGGCGCAGCAGATTCAGTTTTACCTACCGCTGTTTCCCCTACTGCTGTGCCATTTAAGGAAATAGAATTGATCATTAACCGGGTCAACTCCTGACGATGACCCTGTTTTTGCGTGTTTTCTTCTTGGGGCGCATCTTGTAGACAATGATCTTCCGCCCTCGCAAATGGCGGAGAACCGTTCCTTCTACGGTTGCACCTTCGACTAAGGGCTGCCCCACAGAGGCTTCGCCATCGTTGTCAATGAATAGTACCTTATCAATTGTTACAGATGCATCTTCATCAACGGCAAGCCGCTCTATGTCGTAAAACCGACCTGGCTCAACCCGGAGTTGTTTGCCACCCGTCTCAATAATTGCATATACCATGAAATTTGCCTCAAATAGTGCCGTACAGGTAGCCAAGGGTTGTGGATTTCAAGATAGCTTCAAGCCTTAAAACCCAACCTGGCATTTTAATGAGATTCAGACCTGATCCGAGCTTAGTAACATAGCCGAAAGACCATTGTGACGAATAAAACGTAGAAGTGTCAAGCCGTCAATCAGCGCAATTTGGCAGCGCAATTTGGCAGCGCAATTTGGCAGTTCACCCTGTTGAGAGGAAGCATTTTCTCAGATCTTCCTTAGCATCTATACGACAAAACTTGTCGTTTCTCCTTGAGCAGCTTGATGACTGCGAGCATCAAAATAAAGATCTTCCAGCGTGATAGCGTAAAGCGCCTCTTTCAACTTTTGATGCAGATGGTGCCAGAGCGTCAGCGTTACCCAATCTTCTGCTTGCTCTACCTCAGCTGAGTGATGTGGCAGAGGGGCAACCGTTTCACCTACGGCTTCTAAAATTTGCCCTAATGAAATATGGGCGGGCGATCGCGCCAGCCTATATCCGCCTTGGGCACCTCGAACTGATTCTACAAGTCCTGCTCGCCTGAGCTCGATTAGCAGTTTTTCTAAATACGGAGATGGGATGTCTTGACGTTGACCAATTGACCGGACTGAAGTAGGCTGATGCCGAGTTTGTAAACTCAAATCAAGCAACGCTTTGACACTGTAATGTCCACGAGTTGTTAATTTCATGCGTTTGAGTTAGCGCAGATATCTTCACTTTAATCGCTTTGAGATATGTCATTAAGGCTGTAGACTCATTAAGTCTGCAAACTGATCAGATCTAGACTTGACTATTAATAGAGTCCCTTAATCAGCACCTATGATGCAAACTGACTAAAAAGCTATAAATTTCTCTACTGATAAAACAAGAGCTAAGTCTGTTATTTTGACTGTCAACTATCCAGTCCAAGGTTTAATCACAACTTTGAGACTAGTAACTGCAACAAGAGTATTCCTTCAAACTAGGTAGCAGTAAATTGAAATCAACGATACTACTCAATATCGATTAAACCAGACTGAACTCTATCACTTTTCTCGACAGGTTAGAGTAGGTCATCTCATAATTCTGATAAAATCTGAGATGCCTCATTTAAAAACATAAATTAAATTAAAGTCCTAAATTCAAGCCATCAACTTTTAACACAAATTAGAGATAAAGAAGTATCATAATCAGGGTAATATGGTTCCACAAGCTGAAGATAAAGTAACTAGATGGACACTGTAGTAACTTTCAGCTTGAGAAATTCGGCATAATTTGCTCGTTATTGATTTAGATTTAGACTGATGAGTAAGAAGAAAAAGACTGAACCGCTGATCGGTGAAGCTCTCCTTGAAAAGATCAAGGAGTTAGAGCATCTCAGCAAAGAAGAAAAGGCGAAGGAATGTGGCTACTACACAATCACAAAGAATGGTGTAGAGCGCGTCAATATGATGAAATTCTACAATGCGCTTCTGGAAGCTAGAGACATTGAGCTAGACGGAAAACAGACTAGCAATGGTCGGGGAGGACGAAGCGCTAGTTATCGGATTACTGTCCAAGCCAATGGTAATTTGCTGATTGGTGCTGCCTATACCAAGCAAATGGACTTAAAGCCAGGTGACGAGTTTGAAATTTCTTTAGGGCGGAAACATATTCGCTTGAAACAGATTGATGCAGATGATCTGTCCGAAGAATGAATTTAGGTTTAGAGGGTTGCAGTGGTTTTAAGACTTATGCCTCCAGTCTAGATGTCATAAATTTGGACTGTTCAGAAAAATTGGGCCATAGAGGATAAAGGGTAGCAACTGGGACTTTTCTCGCTGCCTTTTATTTTTAATTTTTCTAAAAACTATATTCATTCGATAGTAAAATTTGACTTCGGTTCATTACTCTTGCTGAAAGAAGATTTCCATACTATAGCAATCCTAAATCAGTCATGAGAGAACCCCAGAGGGGTCTGGGACTGCGTCCCCAAGGACGGGGGCGAAGATGCTCCCTCTACCCCTTCTCA
>JAAUOQ010000255.1 GCA_012034795.1 Leptolyngbyaceae cyanobacterium CRU_2_3 | reverse complement strand
CAGGCTTTCTGAGATAAAATTTGCCCTTTTAAAATTGAGGAAGGTATGAGTTTAAACAATTATCAACGGTTGGTGTGTTCTATTTCAGGCTTTTGAATGGTATGGTAGTGAACTTTGCCTGAATGAAACCTGGTCTGAAATCAGCTTGATGTCCGTATTCTCAAGAACCCTATTCTCAAGAACTCTATTCTCAAGAATTGCTCTGCCGGACTGGCTAAAGTTGGCTTCAAAAACGCATTCGAGATCCACAGCATGATTTTTTGGCTGCTTTTGATTGGAATCCTGACTTACTTTATCGTGCAGCGCAGCGTTGCGAACATCACCCGCACCCCCGTCTGGCTGCTGTGGCTCGTGATGATGATGCCTGCCTTTACCTGGATGGGGTGGTTGGTAGCAACCGGCGACAAGGGCGATGATTTTCAACTGCTGCTCTTGCTCACGGGATCATTTATTGTCAGCTCGACACTGTACTGGTTTCTGGTGCAGTGGGGGCGACCTAAACCCAATACTGCCGGAGCGAAGCCCCAACCTGGTGGACTACCGGAACCCCTAGCCGCTGTTCCAGCAGAACCGCGATCGACGCTGCGCCCTATGAACAAAGAGGAAGAGGCGAGCCTGCAAAATTGTTTCCCCTGGTCGGTCTATTATTTGCAAAATATTGAGCACCGCCCGCAAGCCCTGATCTGTCGCGGACAGCTACGAACCGCGCCTGAAGTGGCCTACAAAACAATACAGGAAAACATTACAGCCCATTTTAGCGATCGCTTCCTGGTGGTTTTTCAAGAGGGTTTGAACGGCAAACCCTTCTTTGCCTTAGTTCCCAATCCTCAATCCAAGTCTTCACCGCCGAAAGAGAAGTCAGGAGAGCGATCGCAACCTGAACAACTCTTCCGTCCAGTATTGGCAGGGGCAATGCTGATGGCAACGTTGCTGACCACAACCCTAGCCGGAGCCTTAATGGGTAAGTCGCCAGACGCCCTGCCCCAAAATTTCACTGAACTGGAGTCTGGATTGCCCTATGCTCTGGCCATCATGGTGATTTTGGGTATTCATGAATCAGGACATTACTTAACGGCACGTCGCTATCGTATCCGAACAACTCTGCCTTACTTTATCCCGGTGCCACCCGCCAATATTTTTCCGTTTGGCACATTTGGGGCGTTTATTCAGATGCGATCGCCCATTCCCAACCGCAAGGCGCTGTTTGACGTTGGTATTGCTGGGCCGCTAGCAGGCTTCATCGCCACCATTCCCATCTTGCTATGGGGACTAGCACATTCCACCCCCATTCCCGCCGCCGCCGATTCTGGGCTACTGAACTTTACTTCGTTTAAGCCTGCGGCTTCATTGCTGATTGCGCTCTTAAGCAAAGTGGCTTTGGGAGATACATTAGCGGCAGAACAAGCCTTGATGCTGAATCCTGTGGCGATCGCTGGATGCTTGGGCTTAGTGATTACTGCACTCAATCTGATGCCCGTTGGACAACTAGACGGTGGGCATATTGTTCATGCTATGTTTGGTCAACGGACAGGGGCAACGATCGGTCAAATCTCCCGCCTGCTGATTTTGGCGCTGTCTTTCATTCAAAAAGAACTGTTTTTGTGG
The DNA here is from genome assembly GCA_012034795.1 of Leptolyngbyaceae cyanobacterium CRU_2_3. Taxonomy (GTDB): domain Bacteria; phylum Cyanobacteriota; class Cyanobacteriia; order Elainellales; family Elainellaceae; genus Drouetiella. Next base: position 4,786 of record JAAUOQ010000255.1, on the reverse strand, counting down.
GCGCTACTGCTGTTTTTGATGCCAGTGGTAGATGAGCCTGCCCTCAATGATGTGTCTGATTTGGATAACCGCCGAGATTTCTTGGGTCTATCCACGCTTTGCCTATTGCTGCTGATCATTTTGCCTGCACCCCAGGCTTTGATGCAAATTTTGTTTTAGGCTCCACTCGTTCACCGATTGTCAATTCTCCGACTCAGAAAAGTTCGCCTAGAGGCTGAGGAAATATAGATGTCATGAACCAAGAGGTGAAATGGTTAGCAGAAATTAAGCTACTCCAGCAGAAAGTAATGGCGGCTGAACAAGAGCGCGATCAAGCTTATGCCAGTGCGGCAAACTGGCGGAATCTCTATGAAACCGAGGCAAAGCAACGTCGTCTGGAAGCAAACTTGGCGCGTCAAGCCCTCGACTCTGTGAAAGCCGAACTACAGGTGCTTCGTGAACCGCTGATCAGTCCCTCTGGCAACTGCCCTGCCGATCGCTCCACCACTGTTGCGACAGAAGTTGCTCAACTGGGCAGTATTGCCGAACTACAGGCACGGCTCATGCAAGCACTGATGGAGTGCGATCGCCTCAGCCGGTCTTTGCGGGCCGAACAAGCTGCCCATACTGAAACTCGCCGGGATCTGACCACTGCCCTAGGTGACGCCATTGACCAAATGAACCAGGAGCGCAGTGTCCACAATACTGGTCTAGCAAGTAGTCCAGCAAATAGCCCAACCAACACCCCGACAGTTACTGATGCCACTTCGTTGGGCACCCGATCGCCTGAGCTTAAAATCCCATCATTTGAGCAACCGCATCCCGATTAGGTTCGATCCCTGGCTTAAATTGGTTCCGAGAGTGTTGAATGGCCGTATCAGGATCTTTTAGACCGTTGCCAGTCAAAACACAGACGATTTTTGCCCCTGTAGGGATTTGATCTTGCACCTTCAGCAATCCTGCTACCGAAGCCGCACTAGCGGGTTCACAGAAAACCCCTTCCTGCGACGCCAATAGCCGATAAGCCTCCAGAATTTCTTCATCGGTGACAGCATTGAACTGTCCCTGGCTAGCCTCTCTAACCGCGATCGCTTATCCCAGCTCGCAGGATTGCCAATCCGAATGGCAGTTGCCAAGGTTTCGGGATGGGTTACGGGTTGACCCGTAACCAGAGGCGACGCACCAGATGCCTGAAAACCCATCATCCGAGGCAGGCGATCGCTCCTACCGTCTTGGTGATACTGGCAAAAGCCCATCCAGTAGGCTGTAATATTTCCAGCATTGCCAACAGGGATACAAAGCCAGTCGGGAGCCGTACCCAGGACATCCATAATCTCAAACGCACTCGTTTTTGCCCTCTAACCGATAGGGGTTGACCGAGTTGACCAGCGTAATCGGATAGTGGTCTGCCATTTCGCGAACAATATCCAGGGCGCGATCAAAATTTCCTTTGATGGCCAGCACTTCTGCTCCATATAACAAAGCCTGAGCCAGCTTACCCAATGCCACATAGCCATCGGGAATCAGCACATAAGCCTTCATGCCAGCCCGACGCGCATAGGCAGCGGCTGAGGCTGAGGTATTGCCTGTACTGGCACAAATGACAGCTTTAGCTCCAGCTTCTTTGGCTTTAGAAACCGCCATCGTCATGCCTCGATCTTTGAAGCTGCCTGTGGGGTTGAGTCCGTCAAACTTGAGCCAAACTTGCACCTGTTTGCCAATGAGGGAAGCGATCGCTGGGGCTGGAATCAGAGGCGTGTTGCCCTCCAGTAGTGTCACCACGGGCGTGGCGTCCGTCACTGGCAAATACTGGCGGTATTCTTCAATCAACCCCCGCCAGCCGTTCTGACGAGTCGCAGAGGCAGAGGCATTGGATGTAGGAGTGGATGCAGGAATATTGGATGCAGGGGTATTGACGGATGAAATGCTAACAGTCACAGCGGTTCCCAAAATCGATCGATCCTATGGATCAGGATACCCTTCCCGATGCCTCTTGACCTAGCCCATGAGTTTAAATTTAACTGCCAGGCGGGAGTTCCGACTGGGATAAATACTCTCGCATGGCTTGAGGATAAAGAATCAGGAAAAAACCCATCCAGGCAAAGACAGGCAACGCGACGATCGCCGTTACCCAAATTCGATGGAAGGGTAGCCAACTGCCGCCAATCAGCACTATTCCCGTCAGAATAATAGACCAGGGCTGACACCACCAGGGTTTATGATCCCAAATGTTGGCGGAGGGAGGTTGAGAATTCATCCATTTAACCTTGAATTACTTGAATTACTTGAATTAACTGTTATCAGGTATCAGGCGGGGCTGCATCAAAGATAACCTGGTAGAGGGCGGTAGGAGCAAGCTGTTGGAGGACTCGGAGTTGGGCTGCGGCATCGTTGCGGCGACGAAATCGGGCAATGGTAGGAGTTTGGGCATTGGGCAAGCATTGACTAATGCACCAGGGATGCAGGCGATTCCGATCATCGGCGGCTTAGCGATCGCGATCAAAAGATATGGCAAAGTAAGACGCTAGCTGAGCGTCGGGCTGAGGTTGGCAAGAGAATGGTTGACAAGAGAATGGTTGACAAGAGAATATCGACAGCCAGAAGCGATCGTTCAAAGGCGAACGAAAACAACCAGCAATCTACTGGTACAAAACGTCTATAAGTGGCTTGAATAATGAGACACTAGGACAGAGCAGGCATCTCCCAATGTTTTTGCCTACTGCGCTGTTGACTCTTGCACTTACTATAAACTGTTTATAAATTGCAAGTCAACAGTTTATATAAACTGTTTTATTAATTTATTGCAATGATTGAGGGACAAAAGCCAGAGAAAGAATCACCCCTGAAGAAGCGAAGGGATGAACTCGGCTTGACTCAAAGGGATGTTGCAGTAGCTGTCAATATATCTGTCCAGACCATCAGCAATTGGGAAACGGGGCGATTTAAGGAGGTGAGGTTATCATTGCCTCAAATCAAAGCGCTTTGTCGGGTCTTGAATTGGACGATCGAGGATTTGCCGGAGGACTTTAGACCTTTATAAGGATGGAGAGTACAGTTTTCTTGGGGGAGGTTTTGAGCAATTGATATTGATTAAGGGATGCGATCGAGTGTTGGAGAGTTGAAGTCAAATGCTCATCAAACACACGTGATCTGTCACTAGCCCATCGGCAAAATGTGTGCAACTTATAAGGATGCGATATGGCTCAAAAAAGCTTACCTTTTCAATTTATTAATTGCGCTGCACATTTTCTAGAGATGAGCCTCTGTCAGTTTAGTATCTTGTAGTTAGTATGCAAATGCGCTACACTGTCATGTCAGTTCGTGTGTACCAACAAGAGGAGTGAATGGCTGTCAGCATCTCTACGGTTGATCTGTTTTGTGGTGCTGGAGGACTGACTTATGGATTTGAGCAAGCAGGTCTTCCAGTGAAAGCTGGGTACGATATTGATCCAGCATGCCAATTTCCATATGAACACAACAACAACGCAGAATTTGTATTGAAAGATGTAGAGCATGTTAGCGGTTCTGATTTGGCCCACCATTTTCTGGAAATCGCTTCAACGTTCTAGTGGGTTGTGCCCCTTGTCAACCTTTTTCAAGCTATTCAAGACGCTACAACGATAAAGAGTCCAAGTGGAAGCTTCTTCAAGATTTTGCTCGCCTCATACAAGAGTGTGAGCCAGAAATTGTTTCCATGGAAAACGTACTTCAACTAAAGCATCATTTGGTATTTCAGGAGTTTATCCAAAAATTAGAGGATTTGAACTATTCGTTTGAATCTTACGAAGTCAATTGCCTAGATTATGGAATTCCTCAAACTCGAAAACGTCTAGTTCTACTTGCCTCAAAATTTGGAAAAATTGACTTAATCGCACCAACACATGAGGCAAACCAATGCAGTACTGTATATCAAACAATTGGACATCTTGAACCCCTGTCTGCGGGACAAGCATCTAAAGTAGATCGGCTTCATCAATGTAGTAAGTTATCCGATCTCAATCTCCAACGCATCCGTGCTTCAAAACCCGGAGGTACTTGGCGTGACTGGTCTAAAAGCTTAATAGCCAAATGCCATACGCGAAAGAGTGGAAAAACTTATCCAGGAGTGTACGGACGAATGGAATGGGATCGACCTAGTCCAACTATTACTACGCAGTGCTTTGGTTTTGGTAATGGTCGGTTCGGACATCCTGAGCAAGATCGAGCTATATCACTCAGAGAAGCAGCATTGCTGCAAACTTTCCCAAAAATTACGAGTTTGTAGCTCCTCATGAACCTATCATTTTTAATCGTGTAGGAAGACTAGTTGGCAACGCTGTTCCTGTTAAGCTAGGTCAAATTATTGCTCAAAGCATCTTGAAACATATTGATAATTTTGTTTAGGGATTGCATGTAGGAGAGGAATCCAAATATTCTTCGTTGTATAGATACTGCTCAATATTTTGCAGAATTTGTTTTAGGTATTTGACTACTTTATTCTTAATTTCCAAAAGCTGATCTGCGGTTTTATCCCTTCCCACTTCTGTGAAGGACTTAAAGCCATGTGCTAAATCATTTCTATTAATCTTAACAGTTAGTAAATCACTTCCATGACCAGTTTTAACATAGTCGGTTAAGTGTGAGAATCCATACTCGGTTGCAGTACTTCTAATTTTCATCCCATCAAGGTTTCCTGAAAATAGGTCCTCTTTATCAAAACCGCAGCAGTAATAAATATCTAAACAGGAGATTTGCTGTTTAGTGACTAGAAAAAGATCTTTCGTTCAGGGATTTTCGTTTTTTTTAAAGGATTTTCCAAAGAACAAAC
>JAAUOQ010000254.1 GCA_012034795.1 Leptolyngbyaceae cyanobacterium CRU_2_3 | reverse complement strand
ACCAAATGCTACTCCCGACTTTGTCACTGTAGTCGATCTCCGCGTTGCCACCCTTAGAAACTTGACCGGAGCCATAGACGGTGAGCTAATCGGTCGAAAATTGCTGACAAGTTTCTGGCGAGATGCCGTCAGCCAGAACTCAGGAAATTTTCAGGCCCAGGTTGTGATCAACGGTACCTTTTTTGGCAACAATCAACGGAGTGCAACCGATATTGCGTTTGGCTTGAAAGCTCGAAATCGCCTCATTACTTACGGCTACGGACTGAATGAATATCCCGGTTTGAATAAAACCTTCGCCTTCCACTCATTTGCCGCCAATGCCCAGATCCAACCCTACAGCAACACCATCTTTGATTTCTCTCCAGATGTCATCGGCGCTTTAGCGGCTCAAGCTGATAAGTCTGCCTCCAGACGGTTGGCCCGAACTTTTGTGGGCACCATTGCTACGAACCCAGGCTCAGCCTCCACCGTTCTATTCTTTTCTAGCGCCGCTTCCACACAAGCCCATGCAGATACCATCCTGAAAAACTTTGGTGCCACTGATATCGCCATGCTAGACGGAGGTGGCAGTACGGGTTTAATTGTGGACGGCACAGCCCACATTAGCACAACCCGAACTTTACCCCATGCGATCGCCATCTACGCCGATAAACCAGCAGGTGTCGTCATTGGAGTCAGCGGTAAATGTTTGGACACCAGCAGAGCCACTGCCGATCCAGTACAGATTCAGATCGCCAACTGCAATGGCAGCCCCTCCCAGCGTTGGAGCCTACGAAAGGGGACATTGCAAGCCATCAGTAACCAATGTCTCAGTGCAAGTGAGCCAAACCAGCCAGAATCTGGATATCCAGAATACCCAAACCGCACTTTAGTTCAGCTTCTTCCCTGTACAGAAACCGCGACTCAACAGTGGATTTTCGTCAACGGAAACTTTCAAGCAATCAGCGGTCAGTGCTTGGACGCGCTGGACGCAAACGTTGAAGCTAGGATCAGCCATATTGACAACAATACCCAAGTTCAACTTCGCCCTTGCAACCAAAGCGTGACTCAGCAGTGGCAAAGAATTGATTGATAAAAATACAAGTGCGATCGCACCAGCTTGGAAGACACCCTCAAAACGTGATACGGTCAATCTTGTAATAGCATCATTCCTATGATTACCGTTGCTCTCCCCAAAGGTGGTTTGCTGGTAGACAGCATTCGTTTACTAAAATCAATCGGCTTAGACTTTAGCGCATTTCTAGAGAGTTCCAATCGCCAGCTAGAGATTTGGGATACTACCCACACTGCCAAAGCTTTATTAGTTAGAAATTATGATGTGCCGGTCTATGTCGAATATGGGCAGGCCCAGATCGGCATTGTCGGGTATGACATTTTGCGAGAAAAGCAGCCACAAGTTGCTCACCTAGTCGATCTACAGTTCGGTCTGTGCCGTATGTCAGTCGCAGTCAAAGCTTCCAGCCCCTACCGATCAGCGCTCGATCTGCCGCCACATTGCCGCGTGGCTAGCAAGTTTGTCCACTGTGCTAATGAATATTTCAACAGCCTAGACCTGCCCGTAGAAATTGTCCCCCTCTACGGCTCAGTCGAGTTAGGGCCCATTACAGGCATGTCAGAGGCGATCGTCGATTTGGTGGCCACAGGACGTACCCTCAAAGACAACAACCTGATTGAAATTGATCAACTCTTTGAAACAACCGCTCGCCTCATCGCCCACCCCCTCAGCTACCGCCTCAACCTAGACGGATTGCAAGAGCGCATTGAGCAGGCAAGAGCCGTAACCGTAAAACTAACGAAGTAGAAATTATCAAATAATCCGGAATTGACAAGTTCCATCGTGTTGTATGAAGAAGAGATGAATTAACTTAAAGCGAGTTGAGGTAAGACCCGTATGGAAACTCCCTTATCTGAGAGGTTGCTCGTTGTCCTGCTAACCCTGGTCACGTTGGGGTCAATCGTTACCCTCACCTATACCTTAGTGGCGGCTGAGCTAACAAGCGCCCCTGCCAATGCATACCCAACATTGGGCACCCAAAGCCCTTGAAGCTAAAGCAGCTTTAAATTCTCTTTAAAACCAGTCACCAAAACCAGTCACCCAGTTCTCATAACACTCGCAGCACACTCGGAACGGTTAGGGACTCAAACGAGCCAATCTCCTCTAGGGCTTGTCGGAAGTTTCTCTCCTGCACATAGTGCGTAATCACAACAATCTCCGCCCGATCGTCTTGTAGTCCAATCTGCACCACCGACTCTAGACTAACGTTGTGATTGCCGAAGCAAGTGCCCAGCTTACCAATTACACCAGGGTTGTCCTGGGTTAGCACACGCGCATAGAAGCGAGTCACCAACTCTTCAATGGGGGCGATCGCGCAATAGTGCTGATGCGAGTAAGCCAGCAGCGGATCAAGCAAAGGCTTACCATTTGCCTGTAAAATTCCACCCCGGCCAACTTTGAGAATAGCAGCAATATTTAAAATATCAGAAACCACAGCGCTGGCTGTTGGCCCTGCTCCTGCTCCTGGGCCAAAGAACATCACCTGCCCTACCGGATCTCCCTCAATCAAAATGGCATTGTAAACCCCATTAACGCTGGCTAATGGATGAACTTTGGGAACCAATGTGGGGTGAACCCTCACCTGAAGCTGATCCGCAGGGCCAGATTCACCCCCAGCAGAAATCTCCCGCTTGGCCGTTGCCAACAGTTTGATCACAAATCCCAATTTTTCAGCATAGGCAATATCCGTTGCACTTACAGGGCGAATTCCCTCACAGTAGACCTCAGCAAGCTTAATCCGCCCTCCAAACGCAAGAGATGCCAAAATCGCAATTTTATCCGCCGCGTCAAGTCCATCCACATCCGCCGTTGGATCAGCTTCGGCATAGCCCAACTGCTGAGCATCAGCCAGCACGGTTTCAAAGTTGCTCCCCTCAGTCTGCATTCGGCTAAGGATATAGTTGGTTGTGCCGTTAACAATACCTGTAATGCTGTGAATGCGATTGGCACAAAGAGATTGTTTCAGTGGTTCAATCACTGGAATACCGCCCGCTACAGCCGCTTCCAGCAACACATAAACTCCAGCTTCATTCGCTGCGGTAAAAATTTCATCACCAAAACGAGCGATCGCCGCCTTGTTCGCCGTCACTACATGCTTACCGTTAGCAATGGCTTTTAGCATCAGCGATCGGGCAGGTTCTAGTCCTCCCATCACCTCGACCACTATATCGATCTCTGGGTCTGCAACGATCGATTCCACATCAGTCGTCAAAGTCTCAGCCGGTAGTTCTACGGCACGAGGCTTGGCTAGCGATCGCACCCCCACCCGATGAATTTCAAGCTCTTGCAGTAAAGGATGCCGTTGGGCCGGGTTGAGCAAAATCTCTGCTGTCCCTGAACCAACGGTTCCCAATCCTAGTAGACCGACCTTAAATGCCACAATCCCAACTCACTGCGAGACTTCATCTACCCAATTGTATGAGAGTTTGGTCTACCGCCTTAAACAGCTAATCGGAGTTTAAACAGTAAAAACCCCGGTCTTGCGAACCGGGGAACTAGTTGCATTCAGGAACATGCTTTAGAGGTTGTTTCTAAAGTACTAAGCGCCTGTGAACCTCCTCAATCAATCTTGTGACAATTTTATGTCGCTCTTAAAACCAGAACTTGGCTGAGAAAGACTTGGCTGAGAATGGCTTCTCGGTCGACCTACCCCTGCCTCTCTCATCAATCTTTATCTCTACTTCAAATTCTCTTGATGATTACCCTGCCTCAGCCGCTCTGAGATGCCCTAAAATATTATGTAAACTTAAATTGTTCTGTAACTGTACGTCTGTTGCGCTCTAAACTTGATAGTTGCTTAATCAATCCATACAGTGAAAGCCCATACAGTGAAAACCCAACTGGTGCAAAGCAGCATCAAGGGTTTACAGCGTAGTTCATATCAGGTTCATACCAGTAGCCTTAGATCTGATGTACTTGGAAATCCTTGTACTCAAGAGATGGGTTTACCTGCGCCCCTTGGGAAACCCCTACCAATAGGTTGAGATGAATAGCCAAAGTCAGCAGTGTCATCAGGTTACGCTTTCGGCATCTACTGACTCTGCTAGTTTTGTCCATGTTAAACAGGATTTTCAGCAAGTGGATGTGCTCCAAAGCAAGGTAGCGATCGATTGCCCTCCTGTGGTTGAAGACGCAAGTGCCTGCAAAATCTTGCAGTATCTTCAGAATGGTCATTTATTGATGGTCAACAGTCGGCGACGCAATGGGCTCATTCTGTGTAAGTCCTTCTATGCTGAATTTGCTGGCCCTGGAGCAGCCGTCGGTGGTGTATTTGACCAAGACTGTCAGCAAGTCATTCCTGTGGGTAAACTGTCTCTAATTCAGCCTAATTCCCATGAAGAACGGCACCAAGCCTATCTGATTCGTCGTCAGTGGATTCGCCTTACCCAGCAGTTTACCGATCAATCTGTGCCACTTCAACGGGCCCAAATGATCCTCAACCAATTTGAGAACTACTTCGATCAAGATACGATCGCTCGAATTCCTGACGAGTCCTTTGCCCTACTAGTGGCGTTTTACCCTACTCAGTACGGATGGCCCGCCGCCGACCTGGTAAGCTCAATGTCAAGGTAAAGACATGAGTACTAACACTCATTTAGAAGATTTCTAGACATAAAAGTGCCTCGCGGTGCAGACATCATTACCGCGTCGCGGCCGAGACGCTCGCGCTATGAGCCCTATATGTACTATGAGTAGATTCATTCGGAGAAATCTTCTTATCGCTTCAAACTCAACAATTCTCCCAAGCCTGCCAGCAATTGGAGCCGCACCGACACAATTTCAGTTTGAGAATTGAGCACAAAATGCCAGGACGCATTCACTGTAAACAGAGAGGTTTGAACTGTACCCGTCACTTTAACCTGGGTATCATCTGTTTCAGCAGCTTCAGCAATAGACTCTTGGGCTAAAGCGGTTATTCCTTTCGCTTCCTTCTCCAAATATGCAGCAATGGCCTCCTGCCCTACGATCGCCCCTTCAAACGGCGGATACAGCTTCCCCTGCGCTATGAACAACCTAGCAGTTGTCTGAAAGTCACCTGCATTAAGTGTCTCAAAGTATTGGTGAATCACAGAATAGCAGAGTTCAGCGCTTGCTGTTTTTCGATCGCTTTCTTTACTCAAAACATTTTCTACCCGCAACAAATGGCTTGATACACCTTCCATCATCGTTCTTGCTCAGTGTCACAATGTTGTCTTGAACACCCTAGCAAGGAAGCCAGCCACTTTCTCTGCCTCGTCAGTTAGAGATTAAAAAATTTCCAGCTAAAGTCTTCCAAGTCAAAAATCTTGATGGTTTGCCGCTTCTCAATTCGGGCACACTAATCCTACCTCCTTCGGATAGAGGGCACTGCTTCCTGACACTCCATGTCGGGGAGCTTTATTGTAAGAATTAATTGTATGAACTTGAGGCATAGCTCCGCTAGCCATACTGTGTATTCTCAAGGTTACTAAGCCCGATTGCTACACTTCCTGCCCGCTCGCCCAATTAAGCCTTCTATAATAAATTACTACCTTGGCAATTTCCTAGGATATCTTCGCTTACAAAACATCTTCCCTCACAAAATATCTTTACTCAAACCCATCAGATTTTTGATACCTTGACCCAATGCCACCTATGACTGACTCTTCCCGTCGCTATCACATCATTACTTTCGGCTGCCAGATGAACAAAGCCGACTCCGAACGCATGGCCGGGATTTTAGAAGAAATGGGCTTCCAGTGGTCAGAAGATCCCAATCAAGCTAACGTTGTTCTCTATAACACCTGCACCATTCGCGACAACGCCGAGCAGAAAGTCTACTCTTATCTGGGCAGACAAGCCAAACGCAAACATGAGCAGCCCGACCTAACGCTGATTGTGGCAGGCTGTGTCGCGCAGCAAGAAGGCGAAGCATTGCTGCGCCGAGTCCCTGAGCTAGATCTAGTTATGGGACCGCAACATGCCAACCGCCTGGGCGATCTGCTAGAAGAAGTCTTTAACGGCAATCAGGTCGTTGCCACAGAACCCATTCACATCGTCGAAGACATCACCAAGCCGCGTCGAGACAGTACCGTGACAGCTTGGGTCAACGTCATTTATGGCTGTAATGAGCGCTGCACTTATTGCGTGGTGCCCAACGTGCGCGGCGTTGAACAATCCCGTACTCCCGCAGCCATTCGCGCCGATATGGTGGCACTAGGACAACAGGGCTATAAAGAAATTACACTCTTAGGGCAAAATATCGATGCCTACGGTCGCGATTTACCGGGTAGTACGGCTGAGGGAAGGCATCAGCATACCTTAACCGATTTACTGAACTTAGTTCATGATGTACCCGGCATTGAGCGCATCCGCTTTGCCAC
>JAAUOQ010000253.1 GCA_012034795.1 Leptolyngbyaceae cyanobacterium CRU_2_3 | reverse complement strand
CTCGCACCATATCTGGCAAAAGCGGGTGCTCAATATTTCGCGGGCCGGCCGTCTGGGCCCTGCGGGCCCAAACCGACAAGCGGGAATATGCAGCGGTGATGAAGCAGATCATCGAGAACCAGGAAAATCTATTCGTGCGCGAGAGCATGGTCACGGATCTGGTGCTGGGCAACCATCAAGAAGTGATTGGCGTTGAAACCTACTTTGGTGTGGCCTTTGGCTGCAAGGCAGTGGTGCTAACCACCGGCACCTTTTTGGGTGGTGTGATCTGGGTGGGCAATAAATCTATGGCGGCCGGACGTGCCGGAGAGTTTGCCGCCGTAGGACTGACTGAAACTTTGAACCGCCTGGGCTTTGAAACGGGACGCCTGAAGACTGGCACTCCAGCACGGGTAGATCGGCGATCGGTTGACTATAGCCAAATGGAGCTACAGCCTGGAGATGCAGCAGTGCGTTGGTTCAGCTTTGATCCGCAGGTCTGGGTAGAGCGGCAGCAGATGCCCTGTCACTTGACTCGCACCACAGCCGAAACCCATCGACTGATCCGCGAGAACTTGCACCTATCGCCTGTGTATGGCGGCTGGGTCGATTCCAAAGGGCCGCGCTATTGTCCCAGTATTGAAGACAAAATTGTTCGGTTTGCCGATAAAGAATCCCATCAGATTTTTATTGAACCAGAAGGACGCGATATTCCAGAACTTTATATCCAGGGTTCTCAACCGGATTGCCCGAAAGTTTGCAGGTGCAAATGCTGCGATCGCTCCCCGGTTTAGAGCACTGCATCATAGCTGCGCCCGGCCTATGCGGTGGATTATGACTATCTCCCTGCTACCCAGTGCTATCCCACGATGATGACCAAGAAGATCGAGGGGCTATTTTGTGCTGGACAAATTAATGGCACCACGGGCTACGAAGAAGCGGCTGCCCAGGGTTTGGTAGCAGGCATCAACGCGGCACGGCTGTGTCGGGGGCAGGAGATGATTGTCTTGCCGAGAGAGCACAGCTACATCGGCACACTACTAGATGATCTCTGCACCAAAGATCTGCGAGAACCCTATCGGATGCTAACCTCGCGATCGGAATATCGCTTGCTGCTGCGATCGGATAATGCCGACCAACGCCTGACGCCTTTAGGTCGGGAAATTGGCTTAATTGACGATCGCCGCTGGCAGATGTTTAGCCGCAAACAGGAAAACATTGCCACCGAAAAACAGCGCCTGCACGAAACCCGCGTCAAGGAACATGAGCCAATTGGCCAGCAGATCTTTGCGGACACCCAACAGGCAATCAAAGGCTCCGTGACGCTGGCAGATTTGCTACGTCGTCCAGGCATTCACTATGTCGATCTCGATCGCTATTCTTTGGGCAATCCTGACTTATCCTTAGCTGAGCGGGAGGGCGCAGAAATTGACATTAAATACTCAGGCTATATCCAACGGCAGCAAAATCAAATTGACCAAATTGCCCGCCAAGCTCACCGACCCTTGCCGCCTGACTTAGACTATGGGGCGATCGGCACATTGTCGATGGAATCGCGCGAGAAGCTGGCTAAGGTAAAACCCCTGACAATCGGTCAAGCTGCTCGCATTGGCGGGGTCAATCCAGCAGATGTCAACGCACTCCTGCTGTATCTGGAAATTCGATCGCGCCATGCCACTTCAAAAGAGTCGCAACAGGCAGTCCTGCCTTAACGGATATTGCCAAGCTGCCTTGCGGCATCAAGCCTCTCGCTGAAGATGCATTGGGAGATTTTTCAGCAGCAATCATGTTCGGTTTTGAGAGTTGTGTTATGATTCTGCCCTAAGTTTCAACTTACTGTTCTCACTTTTAAGTCAATATTTCTCGGTTAGTCAATCCTGGGAAAGAACCCAGATCCCCTATTCGAGAGGTAGGGGGCTTAACCGAGAGGGATTGACTTCTCACCTACTCAGCAGTTGCCCAGGCGATCGTGTATGTCTCAGAATGCCAGCATGTCTCAAGCCAACGTTGTCAATGCTTCCGAGCCTGCGCCAGAAGGTCAGGTGCTCAATGCTGCCGATACCGAACTTCCTTCACCGGTCTACGAATTGGAGGGTGGTTTTGCCTCCGTGGCCGATCGGCTGATGGACACCATTTTGCCGATCTCGATCGGATGCTGGAACGAGGTGTTGACCTTACCCCTGACCCTGAACCTCTGCCCATTCCTACAGTGCCCGAATCGCTCTGGTTGGTTCCGCCAGATGACCTGGCACATACCGCAGCCAATGCTGCGCCCTCTATTTCAGCGAATGCCGCAGCCAACGGTTTGTCCTACGGTGCTGCCAAGCTCTCTCCGCGTCCCTCTATCCTGGAACGAGCTGAAACACCAGAAGAATTAGCAGATTTGGCAAAGCTGATGGCAGAAGTTACTAAGGAAACTGCCCCCTCAAACCCCACTCGCTCTTTCGATAAGCTGCTCCTGAGTCTAATTGCCGCTTCCGTCGTGGCAACAGGCGGATTATGGTTTTATTTCCGCGATCGCTTTCAACCTTCCCCTGCTGTGGCAGTCGCACCTCCTGCCGCAGAGCAACTCCAACACCAGAAAAATCAAGAGTTTTTAAGCTATGTGGGGCGATCGCTCGACCGGATTGAGCAAGATGCCAAAGCCAAACGCGAAGCCGCAGCGATTGCTGCCACAGGGACTTCTCCCAGTCCGGCCGCCAATCCTTCAACCGTTTTAGAGCGGGTCTACATTCCGGTCTACCAAATGCCTCCAGCCGGTACTACATTGCCGAGTCCGCCAGTCAGCTTGCCTCGTCCAGCCCTGTCTCAACCTGCTCCTGCCGCAGCGGCAGCTAGCCCGACGGCTCCAACAGTGTCTGCACCCAACATTGCAGCTGCATCTGCCAAGCATGTCTTGCTGGGTGTGTTGGAATTGGGCGATCGCTCAGCCGCTTTGTTTGAAATCGACGGTACTCCTGAGCGCGTCCAAATGGGCGAAGCAATCGGCAACAGTGGATGGACACTGGTTTCTATTCAAAACCAAGAGGCGATTGTTCGACGTAATGGTGAGGTGCGATCGATTTACGTTGGGCAACAATTCTAGACACCGCAGATGATGAAATTTTGTAAGGTTGCAGATATAACGGATTGGCATTGCCCTAACTTTCAAACCACAGGGGCTTTGCTGTCTCTTCCGGGCAGGAATCGAAAAATTTGGGAATATATTCAGGTGTACAACGGGCTCAATCATCTGGGTTTGCTCAATGGCAAAACCCATGCCCTGGGCTTAGGAGTGGGGACAGAACCGCTAATTTATGCCTTTACCAATGTTTGCCAAAAGGTTGTTGCTACGGATCTCTACAACTCCCAAAATTGGTCCACGGCTTCTCTGCCGACAGATGCAGTCTATCAAGCGAACTGTTTTCCTTATGAACGCGATCGCCTCATAGTCCAACATATGGATATGACCCATGTGGAATATCCAGACGAAAGCTTTGACTTTATTTGGAGTTGTTGCTCTATTGAACATGTTGGTACCTTTGAGGAGTTGCATCGGGTCTATCAAGAAATCCACCGAGTTCTCAAACCGGGGGGTATTGCCGCCCTGACAACCGAATACAATCCTACTGATCGTCCCAGCTACGAACCCAATATGCTGTTTACCGACCAGGATTGGATTGAGAAATGGCTAACCGGAAATCAGCCGTTGATTCAAGGATTTGAACTCCTGGATTGGCCCGATTTCAACGTCGCGATCGCCCCTGAGAATCAGCCTCAGCCAAAACGACACCAGGGCGATGCTATCCCGTTCTACAGTGGGGATATTGTACTCAACAGCATTGCCTTGTTCCTGCGTAAAAACGGAGAGTTTTCTCAGGCATATAACGGTGATTGGTTGCCAGCATCTTTGAGGCTATACCTAGAAGGATGCCAGCAGCAACGCCAGGGAGATTTTCTAGCCTCTGAATCAACTTTGAAAGTGCTTCTTCAAGATTCTTTGTTAGTACCCAGGCTAAAAATTGCCGCCTATCGCCGCTTAATCGTGGCATTAAAGGCACAGAAAAAGGTTGAAGAAATTGTCGATTACTGCCAGCAAGTCTTTCCGCTTTGCCGAGAGGCGGAAGACCCTAACCACCTGACGGATCTGGCCCATTACTTTAAAGGAGCAGGGCTGTGGGAAGAATCAAAATCACTCTATGAGAGGGTTCAGATCCTTCCAGGCTCTGGTGTAAATCAGGTGATTCGGAGTTTTTTAGGTCAGGCAGAATACTTTGCTCATCAAAATAACTTTCAACTGGCGTTGAATTTTGCTGAACAAGCGATCCATCTGGATGATTTTCCCACTTCCAGAGTTGTAGCTCAAGCTTATCTTTCTAGAGGAACGTACCAGCAAAAATTAGGAAATTTTTCTGGGGCAATGGCAGATTTTCGGTTGGCGATCGCGGTGGCGGCACCTCACTCCAGTGTTCATGAAAAATGCCAGACTCGATTAAGTAAATGCCAACAAATCCTACAGGACAGGGCATTGTCCCAGCAAAACGCTCAACCGATCCATTTCGGCAAGCTTCAAGCGATGGGCAAACACATCAAAAACTTTTTTCAACGCTAAATTTAAGCTGGATATCCTCTCTCCTAAACGGTGGGATATGCTGGCTGTGATTGTTACGATAAAAAGGGCAGATTTTTGGCGGGAGCAGCCACTATGGGATTGTTTGAGGACTTCAGCGCATTTCTAGAGACGCGATTAGAGGAATTTCTCCGGAGCAATCCTGATCTAGAACTAATGGCATTGGAAGAAAAGCTGCGAGAGCAAGAAGAAGAAACGATTCGGCTACTGGCCGATTTGCGGTTGCGGGAAAAGAAAGTGCAAGATGAAATCATGGCAACTGCCCAGGAAGTGCAGCGCTGGCATGTGCGAATTGAGAAAGCTAAACAAGCCATGCGGCCAGATCTGCTGAAGCCTGCGGAAGAACGCGAAGCGGCTCTGTTGCGGCAAGGTAACCAGCTTTGGGGACAAATGGAAGTCGTGAAAGATCGCATCAAGCAGGCAACAGAACTCCAGCGACAAATTCAGATTCGTAAGCAGGAAGTTAAAACCAAGGTTGTAGAAGCCCAAGCCAAGGCACAAGCGGCACGCGCAGCAGCCTTCCAAGTTGAGCCAAAGTCACAGGCAACCGGCTGGAATGAGAGCTATAAATTTAGCTCAAGCGCGGGAGATCCATTAGAGCAGAAGTTTAAGCAGTGGGAAACCGAAGAAGAGCTAGAACGACTAAAACGGCAAATGGGGCGATAGAGATTTCAGAAAGTTTTCCACAAGCGAAGGGGAGTTTTCCACAGAGTTTGGGGGAGTTTTCCACAGGGGCTTGAAAAATATTGGGGAAAACTGTGGAAAGCCTGTGGAAAAAGCTGGGGGAAAGTATCAGGAGAGCGGGGCGATCGCCTCTAATCTGATTCCCCTCACCTCTATTCCCCCTCACCCTTATTCCCACTCAATCGTTCCAGGAGGCTTAGAGGTAATGTCATAGACAACTCGGTTAACACCTCGTACTTCATTGACAATCCGGTTGGCAATAGTTTCCAGCAGATCGTAAGGCACTCTTGCCCAATCAGCAGTCATACCATCTTCGCTTTTAACAAATCGCAACACAACTGGGTAAGCGTAAGTTCGTTGGTCACCCATCACCCCAACACTCCGAACGGGGAGCAACACTGCAAATGCTTGCCAGAGTTCATGGTACATGCCGCAGCGATTGATTTCCTGCCGGACAATCAGATCAGCATCTCGCAAAATATTCAGCCGTTCATCGGTTACTTCACCAATAATGCGAATCGCTAATCCTGGCCCTGGGAAAGGCTGCCGCCGAACAATTTCATCGGGTAACCCAATCGATCGCCCTACATTCCGCACTTCGTCTTTGAATAGTTTTCGTAAGGGTTCCACTAACTTAAACCGTAGATCCTTCGGTAGCCCCCCCACATTGTGATGGCTCTTGATCTTGACGGCAACTCGCTCACCTGTTTGAGGATCGACATTCGTATCCGCCGATTCAATCACATCAGGATACAGCGTTCCTTGGGCCAGGTAGTCAAAAGGTCCCAGCCGTTTTGATTCTTCTTCAAAAACGCTGATAAACTCATGCCCAATTCGCTTACGCTTTTCTTCTGGATCAGTAACCCCAGCAATTTGAGCCAAGAATCGCTGACGAGCGTTGACATATTCCACCGGAATGTGAAACTGCTCCAAGAATAGCTTAATTAAGCGCTCTGGTTCCCCCTTCCGCATAAAGCCTTGATCGATGAACATGCAGGTAAGCTGGTTGCCAATTGCCTGATGCAGCAAAACGCCAGTGTAGAAGAGTCTACACCCCCCGACAGAGCCAGCAACACCCGCTTGTCACCCACTCGCGCACGAATCTCTCGCGTCGTTTCTTCTACAAAAGCTGCGGTCGTCCAAGTAGGTTCGCAGTTGCAGATGTGGTAGAC
>JAAUOQ010000252.1 GCA_012034795.1 Leptolyngbyaceae cyanobacterium CRU_2_3 | reverse complement strand
TACCACTTGTCGGCTGGCATTTTGCGGCTGCCAAAGCCAGTAATATCGATCGAGGCACACTTAAACCCGGCTGCACTCAGCCGCTTCACCATTGCACCCGCAGACTCGACTTGCCCATCTGCCGTGAATTCAAGACATAGCAAAATTTGCCCTGCTGGATGCCTTCATACAGATCCCGATCGGCTTGTCGCTCCACATAGGACGGATGATCATCTCTTAAACTGCTGCCTAGCTGGTAGTAGCTCATACCTGCAAATGCTCTTGAAAATATTGCCCATAGAGCTGACAGCGAGGCTGGACAAAGTTGCCCTCACGCTTCACTAGTCCCATATTGTAAAGCTGATAGCCTTGTTTTGCTTCCAATCGGACAGGCTGAGCACTGCTCACGACTTGGTGAAAGGCTGCGGCAAGAGCAGGACGCTGCTGAAGCGTTTCCAGATGGCGGCGCAGATGGGCGGCATAAATGCCTGCATGAGTAGGAGCAGTTTGGAGCAACTGATCGAGCGTCATCCGTTTTAGCTCTAGTTCATCGATCGCTAATTGGACTAAATAGGGATGCCCACCCACAAGCGCCATCAGTCGCTGGGCCAAGCTAGTCTGGCTTAAGTGTGTCTGGCTTAAGTCTGTCTGCCCGTCTGGTCTGAGCCGATTCACGAGTGTCTCCACCTGGTCTGCTGTAAATTCAGTCAGTTCTGCCAAAAATCCTACATTAAACGGAGACTGGTTGATATCCCATCTGCCGTAATCTTCGGTTGAGTGAGCCACCACTAACCGCAGATTTTCCCAGACCTTGACGCTTTTGGCTTCTTCGTGCCAGTTTCGCAACATCGGAAAAAAACTCTTCGCTCACCTCTGTCCAGGGAAAAATCCAATCGACCCCATCCATTGCTAAAACGAGGGGATTGCTAAGCTGCTTCAAGATTTGCTCCTGAAAATAGGCTTTGCAACTTGCCTTGCTGCCACGATACTCGTCCCAATAGTCTCTAGGATGAGCGGTCAGAGAGAGGTGATCTTTAAGCTGATCGCGAATGCCAATACAAAACCAGTTGAGCAATTTGTCTAGCTGGCTGAGGGTAGTTTTTTCTGCTTCTCGTAGGTTAAGCCGGACAATTTGATAGCCTTTTTGCCTGGCTTGGTTACAAAGGCGATTGAGTAGCGAAGTTTTGCCCATCTGACTGGGGGCTTTGATGCGAATCAGCGCCCCTGGCTCAGCAATTTTTTGATAGCAAAGTGCTTCAATGGGCGATCGCTCAATGTAAAACACCGTGCGCTCCTGAGCATCGGGGATTGCCTCTTGCGGATCGCTCCAATCTGCGATCGCCTCCCACTCTGGAATGCCCACGGCTCGACAAATATTTTTGAAGTTCTCTGCCCGAATCTCCGTCGGTTCCCAAAATCGCTTCATAGTTGCCTCAGAAACGAAATGCCTCGGCACACCAGGCGGGGGAGTATTTGGTATGCCCTAGCCTGCTCCTAGCTTGTTCTACTTTGGTTAATCCAGCTTTTGAGGCTTTGATCGATCGCGGCTGTCGAGGCTTCAACATATAGACGGATTGAGACGGGTTGAGATGGGTTGAGATGGGTTGAGACGAGTTGGTTGAGATCAGCAAATATTTTCATTTTGCCGTATCTGTTCAGCAGGTTTAGCTCACTGATTAGATCACTTGCAGATCAGTAGGGCGATCGGATTAATGAGCTAAGGGTTGAGCTAGTGATCGGAGAAAAAGCAGCCACTATTGAACTATCAACTGAAGCATTAACTGAAGCACTAACTGAAGGTATCATCCCTGTCTTGCACAAAGCTATGTTGACTCATTGCTATGATCTCGCAACCCACTGCTCAACCCACTGCTCAACCCACTGCTCAACTCACTGCTCAACTCACTGCTCAACAAGCCGATCTCTATCAGAGAATTCAAGCCTTCTCGCTCGATCGCTCAGCATCCACCTTATCCTTTAGCCAGCGGTTAGCACGAGATAATCAGTGGACTCTGGTTTATACCCTTTTCTTTGGCGAAACCCGATCGCCTTCTGTAGTCAGCGAGTAATTTAGAGGCAAAAGTTATGCAAGTTTCTCGTTTGTTTGATCGTCCAATATTCGGTTTCAGTGGGCTAATCTTATCAGAGCTAGTTCTATCACTGGTCTGTATTCTTCCCTGTCAAGCGATTCTAGTTCAAGATGTGCCATTGCCCCAGGATGCAGTATCTGATGTGATCGATCTGCTCAATCAGGATACAGAATCGAAAATCAATCGGTTGGCATCGCAATTGGAAACTAAAAATGGTGCAGAAGTGCGGGTGGTGACAGTGCCTGAAACCCATCCTGCCCAATCACCCAGAGACTTTGCACTAGAGCTATTCAACACCTGGAAAATTGGTAAGCCAAATCAAGATAACGGTGTATTGCTACTCTATTCTAAGAAAGATGATCGGGTTGAAATTGTCACAGGCTGGGGACTGATCGATACTTTTCCCGATGCAGCGGTAGTGAATCTGATTCGACAAACGATTCGTCCTAAAATCAACCAGGGAGATTTTAACACTGCTTTTTTTAGCTGGAACTGAAGAGACGATTAAAAGCGATCGAGAATGAAAAATTCAAAGCTACTTCTCAGCTTTCTTCTCAATATTCTATTCCTGATCAAATTAATTCCTTGCAAGATCAACCTGTATGGTTAATCCTGATTATCTTGGGGGAAGTGTGACACTAGTTTTTTATATTGTTAAGCGATCGCGTGAGGTTCCTAATAGTACGAAGGCTAGTAGCAGGTCAAACAGCAGCGGAGATAGCGGTGGTAGCAGTGGTTGGGGGGGGTGGGGGTAGCAGCGGAGATAGCGGTGGCTGTGGCTGCGGTGGTGGTGGCGGCGGCGGCTGTGGCGGCGGCGGCTGTGGCTGAACTGTTATAGCACTCAATTATTAATTACCTACCTACAATTGATTTGCGGGTAGGTTCCTACAACTTCGGGGTTAATTCAGAGAGTATTGATGAATAAATATTACGAAGGTGTTGATCGAGCCTAGTAGAAGCCGATAGTCAGGAAGATGACTATGATTTAATCAAATGCAGAATGGGCTAGAACGGCTGTCAGAGAATTATGGGGTAAACAGTTTGTACCGCAATAATTTTGTTTATGCTCTAGCTAGAAGATAATCGCAGAAGTTAGAAAATAAGTAACCGTTTAACACCCATTACAAATACTCTCCTATGGTTAGAACAATGCATAGAACTAATTTATGGATGACAGGCGGAGGAATTGTTGGAGGAATTGGGTTGCTGCTGTTAGTAACCATTTTGAAACCGTTCACTATCGTGAATGCAGGTGAGAGAGGGGTTGTCATGTATTTGGGACAAGTGCAAAAAAATGTACTGGATGAAGGCATTCACCCGATCATTCCACTTGTCACATCTGTCAAAAAAATGAGTGTACGAGTCCAAAAAACTGATGCCACGGCAGCGGCGGCATCTCGTGATTGCAAGATGTGAATACTGACATTGCGGTTAATTGGCATATTGATCCAGCCAAAGCCAACGAAATTTATCAGCGCATTGGCGATCTCGACATGATCGTGAGCGGCATTATCAATCCGGCCGTCAGCGAAGTGGTCAAAGCTTCTGTGCCACGAAGAACAGTGGCAGATACCTTACGAGAGCGAGGAGCTTTGAAAGATGAAATCGATGTGGCATTGGCCGATCGGTTAAAGCCCTATGGTGTCATTGTCGATGATGTTTCGTTGGTCAACTTTGCGTTTTCGGCAGAATTTAAGGCCGCAATTGAAGCTAAGCAAGTGGCAGAGCAAGAAGCCCAAAAAGCTGCTTTTAGAGCACAACAAGCAGAGCAAGATGCCAAGGCCGAAATTAATCGAGCCAAAGGGCAGGCAGAAGCACAGCGGCTATTGCGGACAAACTTGATCCCTGAAATTTTGCAACAACAGGCGATCGCCAAATGGGATGGTCGGTTTCCAACCGTTATGAGTGGTCAAGGAGGGGTTCCGTTGATCAACCTTAATCTTGATTCCACCGCTCCCAATTCTCCCCAGCAGTAGATCGGTTTTTGAAGTTTTGTGGGCGATCGCTTACCATTTTTGATATCCATCTCTCTGATAGAAATCGTGAGTCTAAGAGAGTCGCTTGGCAGACCTATTCAGGGTAATCTGAAAGTAAACAGGCTCAATGTTTGTAGGCAACGCCCTCACCTTTTTCTAAATCTAAATCTATGGTTTTGAAACTTAAGAGATTTATCATTGGCGTTCTGACTGCCTTCAGTGCTGTTCTTTTGCTCAATGCGTGTGGGGGTGGCAGTGGTGGTAGTAGTGGTAGTGGTGGCAGCGCCCTGCCAGGATTTGAGGTGAAGATGCTGGTGGGTAGTGCCTTGCAAGATTTCTGTACCCAGGCAGGCGATCGCTTCAACTCCCAAAAGCCTAAGCTCCCCAGCGGTCAGGAATACCATATTACCTGTGAAGCAGAGGGCAGTGGCGATGCCGTGGCAAAAATGGTGTCGCTAGCAGAACAGTTTAAGGCGGGAACCTTGCCAGCGGATTCCCCCGAATTTCCGACCCTACTCTCGGTCGATGGCGAAATCTATCAAGGCATTCTGGTGTCTCGCATCAATCAACTGTTCCCAGGACAAAACTATATTCCTGAAATTACCGATTCGCCCTTGCTGGCTAATAGCCCTATGGTGTTTATGGCACCCGCAGATCTGGCCGCCGGACTCCGAAAAGTCGATGATTTATTCAAAACACTAGTGACGGCTAAAACGCACCGAGAGATTGATCCTGCCAGCCAACCACTACCGGTGCATTATGTCCAGACTGCACCGACTAAATCTAATTCCGGGCTGCAAACGCTGGTGGCGCAATATGCGTCGGTTTCGGGTAAGCGACCGGAGCAAATCACTGTTGCAGATGTGAAGCGCCATACAGCAGATGTCAAAGCCATCCAAGAGAAAATCACCCGCTATGGGGTTTCGACCCATTCTCTGGCAAAAGCCATGGTGCAGAACGGCACATTTTGGGCTTCCATCGGTTCTGTGTATGAGTCCTCGGTGATTGCCGCCAATACTGGACTTCAGCCCGGACAAGCCAAATATGAGGCGATCTACCCTCAAGCCACTTTTTCGTCAAATATGCGCTTGATTCTGCCCAAAGCTCCCTGGATTAGTGACCCGGAAAAAGCGGCGGCCGAGCAGATTATTGCGTTTATGCAATCTCCTGAAGCCCAACAAATTGCCACTGATTTAGGACTTCGACCCGGAACACCAGGCGTGGCGCTCGGTGCTAAATTTAGCCCAGAATTTGGAGTGAATCCCCAGGCTAAATATGATTCTTACCGACCGCCACAGCCGCAAGTGGTAGAGGCAATGCTGACGGACTGGGAGCAAAACGCCAAAAAGCCTTCGTTGGTGGCGATCGTCGTTGATTCGTCGGGTTCGATGGCAGGAGATAAAATGCCTGCGGTGCAATCTACTCTGCAAAATTACATCAAAGCCCTCACCCCTAACGATCGCATTGCCCTGATTGACTTTGATAGCGCAATTCGTGCCCCGATTCTGGCAGACGGCAGCCCCGCCGGACAAACCAAAGGGCTAGAGTTTATTAGCAGCTTGGGCGTAGAGGGTGGTACGAGCCTTTATGATGCCTCTCTCTATGCGCGCAATTGGCTGCAACAGAACCTCCGCCCCAATGCCATTAATGCGGTTTTGGTGTTGACGGATGGTGAAGATTCAGCTCTCGCATCACGCTTGACCAACTGACGGCCGATCTAACCCAGAGCGGCATCGAGAGCGATCAACGGATTTCCTTCTTTACAGTGGGCTATGGCAATGACGGCGAATTTGATGCCAGTGTATTAGAAAAAATTGCTCAAACCACAGGTGGCTATTACTCTAAAGGGAATCCAGAAACGATTTCGCGGGTGATGCAAAACTTGCAATTGGAGTTTTAGAGTGATGAAACTGGCGAATCCTTTGTATTATCCTCTACCCGTCCTCGCTGGGGCGATCGCTCTGGTTCTAGGAGTGCGGGTTGCCAAGTTGCCCAGCCTGGTAGTTCTGCCCGTTGCTGGGGCGATCGCTGTCGTCGGAGCGTCTTTTCGCAAAGGGCAAGAGCCAGAAACGCTGAATCTAGAAAATCCAGAATTAGAGCGCGAACTGCTGGCAGTGCGGCAACAAGCCAAGTTACTGGCAGAGAAGGCGATGGAACTGCGGACAGAAGCGGCACGACTGATCACAGACTCGCTGCAACTGGAGCTATTGGCAACAGTGCAATATGCTTGCGATCAGGCAACAGCGCTTCCCCGCAAAATTGACGAACTTGCCCAACGAATGCAGGGCAGCGATTCGCTGCTGTCGGCTGAGGATTTGCAAAACAGCTAGTGGGTATCCAAGCCAAGCTAAAAACGAGTTCGGGTGTCGTCAAAGAACAGCTTCACAAACTGGCTGAGAGCTT
>JAAUOQ010000251.1 GCA_012034795.1 Leptolyngbyaceae cyanobacterium CRU_2_3 | reverse complement strand
CCTACTAATAATTCTTCAAATGTCAGGGTTTTGGTTTTGGGCGCCGACGTGCGCCCAAAAACTATTTACGATCTACTGAAACTGGCCAATCATCCTGCCTCTTCCGTTACCCGCACTACGCTGGTATTTTGGGGTTTAGAAATCTCTTGAGCTGTTTTGAAAATAGTGTGTAACGCCGCATTGTAGTGGCATAGCGATCGCTGAGATTACGAGAATTGTTATGGTCATGCATCAAAGCATGAATGGCACGGGTATAGCCCAGTTGAGCCGCGATCGCCTGTACCCTTGCTACCAACACATTGCCCAACCCAGCGTAGGTTCGACCCGGCAGCACAGCCACAGTTTTGATGATTACCGTATCGATCTGGCTATATTTCTGCTGCAATACATCAGGCACAGCAAAGAGAAACCCCACAAGTTTCTGATTTTGTTCGGCTAGTAGTACCAGTTCTGACTTCACCCAAGGTTGAATTTGGCGATACTGCGTGATGAATTCCCCTTGAGATATGGGGGTGTACAAAAAGTTGTTTTGAAAACTCAGGGATGCTAACTGATAAACCTGCTGCAATTCTGATTCAAAGTTGTCAAGATTGAGCGATCGAATGCTAATACCTGAATCACTCAAACGCCGTTCAACTCGGTCAAGGCGAGGAGCGCGTTGGGTCAAATCTGCATTGAGAGCCGAACTATAGGTGGCTAAGGGCACAAACCCTGCGGTCAAAAACGAGTCAAGATAGTCATCAGGATGATTGGGTTCTAGAAAAAACGGAGGCGCAGTGCCACGATCGCTGATCAACCGATAGCTGCGCCAGGTGTTGCCATCCATCGGAGCGATCGCCATCGTGCAACCCATTGCTGTTAATTCCTGACAAGATTGCTGGAGGAGCAGGTCAGCAGAAGCAGCATCTTGCACCTGATATTGGCCAATTAACCCAACTTGATGGCAGCCATAGTGAGGCGTGTTTGTCCACCACAACGCACAGCGAGCCGATAGCTGCTCTTGCTTTTGAATCAAAACCAGATACGCATCGGGCTTGAGAGATGAGAAGCTCAGCGGATCAATGGCTGGTAGTCCATGCAAGCCCACGAATGGCTGAAGCTGATCGGCAGATGTAATCAACAAAAGTTCGTTCATATTCGTTCATAAAGGTACAGATTAAGACGGGAATCCATACAAGGGAATTAAGGATAAAGCCGATGCCAGCGTTGTGTAGAGAACCCGACAAGCCCAAGCCAGCCTATCTGTGGAACGGTTTCGCAGGTAGGGCTGGCTGATATAGTAGGCGATCGCACTCAATCCTGTCCCTACTAGTCCCCCCAAAGCCGCATCAATCGAAGAGGCTGAGAGTCCTACTATCACCAGAAAGGGAATGAACAGCAGCAGCCAGGCCTTTAAAACATGAACCGTTACCCGCACCACATGAGCCCGGTGCCAGTAATTGACTGGCGATAGACCTGCCACCCCCACAATTGCTAAATTTGCCGCAAACGCTAGCGTATAAGGATAAAAGAATTCTGGGCGATCGAGCGGGACAAACAGCAATAACCAGAGCAAACCCGCCGCGCAGACGCTCAGCACAGAGTGAATCGTGTGAATCCGCTGCCATTGGCGAGAGCGATCGGACGGAGCCGGTAGCCAGCGCATAATTTTCTGCTCCTGGGGTGTTAGGGGCATTTTTTGCTGATCGACCCAGGACACGAACAGCGGATAGGTCACTAACAGGATCAGGGGCGGCAATAGCCATCGCCAGCCGCCCAACGTCCAGCTTAGATAGCCGACAAAGGCGGCTCCCAGCAGAGCACTATCGTTGAGGGTGGTGCGGTTGCGCCAGCAAAGGACAAACAGGACTAAACCGATCGTGACTGCTAAACGCACTGCCAAATCTGCCACGCTCATGCTCAAGTGAGATTGCAGCAGCACAAAGCTGCCTAGAGGAATAAAGAGGTTATCCAAGCCTCGCCAGGCGATCGCTTCCAATAACATCACCAATAATCCCAAAATCAAAGCAATCAACAGAGTTTCGGTGCGTCCCGTAGTGCTTAGCAGCAAGAGCGGAATATGAACGCTGAAGAAAGCTGCCATAAAGAAAGCCAGCGATCCCTCAGCGCTTTTCTCGCCTTCGGAGGTACTGTAGTGTACCTGACCATAGCGAATGCCAATGATAGCGGCGATCGCATCGGCCAGCGTCAGGATCAATATTGGAATGCCAAACAGCAGAGGATCTCCATGAGATAAGGTGAACACGATCGCTACAGCAATGGGGAAGTAAATTTCACCCAGCGACTGTCTGCTGACGCCACCTAAAACGCTACCAAACTCCTGCCGCAATGGTTTGTAGAGCCGCAACAGCACTAACCACCCGACGGACAAACTTGCCAGAAGCACCACGGGTACGGCCGAGGTAAACAGCCAAGGAAAACTGAGGGTTAGTAAGCCCATCGGCATATGGAGGAGTTTGCGTACCACTTCGGGATGAGGCGAAAACCGACGTTGGTAAACGCGCAATCCCAACATCAATCCACCCAAAATTGCCATGACCAAACCGATCGCCAGCCAGGAGTTCATAAGGCAAATGCAAGAAACTAATAAACTATAGAATTTCCTCAACCACAAACGCACTGTAGAAAAAGGCTTTGTCCTGAGAATAAAGCTTTTGAGCCAATTCGGTTAAAGGTTGAAGTTGATCTGCCATTGCTTCAGGACGCGATCGCGGAGCTAACATATTCCAATAGGCCAATCGCCCTCCTTTGCGGCCAGACCGGACTAATTTTTGCAGCAACTGCTGAGCACTTTCAGGAGCAAGATACTCAAAGATATCGCTGAGGTTGTAGCGATCGATCGCAGTGCAACTCTGTTGGGTAGAAGATTGATCCAGATAATCTTCCACAGAGCAACAATGCCATTCCAGGCGATCGAGATTAGCCCGAATAGTTTCAAAATGCTCAGGTCGCAGCGCATAGGGCAATGCTGTGATATGCTGTCCCGTCAGAATCCATTGCAGATAAGGATTTTCTGCCGGATCAAGCTGAGTTAAGGCATATTGAGTCCGGTTGAGGAGCCGATCAGCCACGCTACCTTCTACGTATTTGAAAAAGCTTGGATCACGCCCGGCTCTGCCCATGACAAACGAGAAAAAAATAGGCGAAACAGCGATCGCCAGCGCCAGCTATCCCAAACTTCACCGTAGAACTCCTGCCGTTGGGCCAAATTGCCACCCTTGAGGAGCCGATTGACCGTAGCGCCATCCTGCACCCAAGGCAACGCATAGCGACGAAACAGTGTAAAGTATCGCTCAAATTTTCCGGCAGAGCCAATACCGCCATCAATCTCGGCACTGTGACCGTCCCAAAAATATTGCACTGCTGGGGATAGTTGGCTGCGACAGCGCTGATAGAGTGCCCGACGATTTTCACCTGGACGGGAACCCATGAACACCAGTAATTCGTCATGCTCTAAGGCTCGGTAAGCAGCCACCCGTAGCTCTAGGCAAGCCAACTGGGCCGGACTCAAATCTAGAGCAATAACTCGCGCTGGATCACGAGTCAACATAGCCAGGCTGTTATCTCCGGCTGAGGCGATCGCCAAACAGGTCTCTCCAGGTTGAATATCTAACGCTGCCAACAGAATATCGGCATCTTCCCAACACTGGGCATAGCGAATTTTGGAAAAATCGGCGCGTTGACTGACTCGCTCTTCTGACAAATGATCCACTGACTGATTCACTGGCTGAGGCTTTCACTTTGGGAGGCATGGATTTTTAGCGATACAAATCAGTCTTAGCCTCATCCAGTTGATTCTTTCCAGGATTAGGGTCACTTGCTAGGGCTGGAACAATTGCTCAGGCGGAGATACTTAGATTGCTTGTGACTATTCTGACTCACCCAACTCTTCAGAGTGGCA
Source organism: Leptolyngbyaceae cyanobacterium CRU_2_3 (assembly GCA_012034795.1). Taxonomy (GTDB): domain Bacteria; phylum Cyanobacteriota; class Cyanobacteriia; order Elainellales; family Elainellaceae; genus Drouetiella. Next base: position 2,551 of record JAAUOQ010000251.1, on the reverse strand, counting down.
GCGCTGTCGTTCGGCTGATAACCCCGCTTGCACCTGCTGAAATTCAATCTCGATTTCTGCTACCTGTATCCCCTCCTGGGTCAAAATGCTGACTTCACACAGGGCTTCATCCAACTGCCCACACAATTCTGCTAAGCGGGGTGCGCCCAACATAGCGCTGCTAGCTTTGAGAGAGTGGGCCGATCGCCGCAACAATGTGGCATCCGATTGATCGAGGGCTTGCTGCATCACGTTCAACAGTTTAGGTGTTTCCTCAAGGTAGCAGTCAATAATATCAATCCAGTCTATGGGATTTCTGCACCTGCCATTTCGCGGACTTCTTGCAGCGCGTTGAAAGGAAGGATGGAAAACAAAGAATGTAGATCAGCAGATGACTTTTTCCCTATTTCATTCTCAACTTGCTGCCTCAAAGACGGGCACCGCTCTAAAGACTGGCACCGCTCTAAAGCTTGCACCAGTTCATAAATCCGAATGGGTTTAGCGATGTAGTCGTCCATGCCAGCTTCCAAGCAGAGTTGGCGATCGCCTTGCATGGCATTAGCCGTCATTGCCACAATGCGAGGACGATTTTGCCAGACCTGACAAATATGGCGAGTGGCAGTCAGTCCATCCATTTCCGGCATTTGTACATCCATCAGCACCACATCATAAGCTTGGCGATGAAGTGCCTCCAGCACCTCTAAGCCATTGCCCACCACATCAGCGCGATAGCCCAGACGTTGCAGGATCAGCAACGCCATCTTCTGGTTAACCGGATGATCTTCTGCCAACAGAATTCGTAGGGGATGCGTTTGCCCTAGCGATGCGTTCATCGCAGTCGGTTTGGCTGCTTGATAAGCAGGTAATATTTGCCCACTTAAAGCTTGCGTCACTACTTGAAACAGCAGGGTGTGCTTCAGAGGCTTATTGAGATAAGCGGCAATTTGAACCCCTTTAATACCCAAGCTGGTTTCAGATCTGCCCATTGAAGTCAGCAGAATCAACGGAATGTTTTGATACTGAGGCAGTTGGCGAATCTCAGTAGCCAGGGTTAGTCCGTCCATTTCAGGCATCTGCACATCCAGAATCAGCAGATCAAATAATGTTTGCTGAGAGAGGGTCTGCCGAAGCAGGGTCAATGCCTGATCACCCGATGCAACTGTCTGTGGCAGCATTTCCCAAAATTGAGTTTGCCGCGTCAAGACCTGGCGGTGCATGGCATTGTCGTCTACGATCAGTACCCGTTTACCGGCAAGAGCTTTGGCATTGGGCAATAAGTTGGAAACTACGGGTAAAACAACTGGCACAACGATCGAAAAATAAAAAGTGGAACCCTCATCCAGTTCACTATCCACCCAAATGCGTCCACCCATCATTTCACTGAGCCGCTGGCAGATCACTAACCCCAAGCCTGTACCGCCATAGTTGCGGGTAATCGAAGAATCAACCTGGGTAAAGGGCCGAAAGAGCCGATTGAGGCGATCGGGAGGGATACCGATGCCCGTATCTTTGACGGCGAAGCGTAGGGCGTAAGTTGAGGCATGGGCGGCAGCGTTGAGAGAATCTTCTTCCTTCAGTTCGCGGGCGATCACACTGACTGTCACTTCACCACTGTGGGTAAATTTGACAGCATTGCTCAGCAAATTAACGAGGACTTGCCGGAGACGAGTGATATCTCCTTGATAGAGATCAGCCGTTTCCGGATCGAGAAAGTAGGCAAGTTCTAGCCCTTTTTCAGTGGCCTTAGAAGCGACGAGATCCAGCGCTTCTTCAATACAGGTGCGGAGGCTAAAAGGCTGTTGCTCTAGCTCCAGCTTGCCAGATTCAATTTTTGAAAAGTCGAGAATGTCGTTGATGATGGTCAGTAAGGCATCGCCGCTGGTGCGGATCGTTTCAACAAAAGTTTGTTGTTCGGAATCGAGGCGGGTATCCAACAGCAGACCCGTCATGCCAATCACAGCATTCATGGGTGTGCGAATCTCATGACTCATCATGGCTAGAAATTCGCTTTTAGCCCGGTTGGCCTCATCCGCCGTTCGGCGCTCTTTCTCTAAGGTGAAGTTTTGTAGTGTAAGTTGCTCTCGCTGTTGAATTTCTTGATCCAGCAGACGGGCTTGGGCCAGGGCAATCCCTACTTGATCGGCAACGGCTTCCAATAGCTCAATCTCTTCTTCTGTCCAGGTTCGGAAGCGATCGCACTGGTGTAATCCCAAAATGCCATTCGGCTGCTGTTGATAAGAAGTACGGATTGCCAGCATCGATTTGAGTCCGATCTGGCGACAAATAGGCTGCATGGGAACCAAGAGCGGATCGCTATAGACATCGGGAGAAGATAAAGCTCGATCCTGGGACAACAGGACTGCAACGTGGGGATTCCAGCGATCGGTACTTCTCCGTAGTCCAGCATGGAAAGATAGCCTGGCTCTAAATATTCAGCAACGCAAGGAATTTGCGGAAAGGTTGAATTGGGTCTGCGGTGACCTTCCACAGAGGTAAAGACCTCGGAGTCATTAGCAAGGTAGGTATGCAACAGGCAACGATTGATCCCAAACAACCGACCTAATTGCGTAAC
>JAAUOQ010000250.1 GCA_012034795.1 Leptolyngbyaceae cyanobacterium CRU_2_3 | reverse complement strand
TTGCTGTTACTGTCAATGGAGCGCTGACTTTCTTTGCCGGATGCCACGCTTTCATATAGTTCTTTAAACACAGGTGCTGTTGCATCACGGAATTTCTTCCACCAGTCCAATGCACCGCGTTGTGCAGTGGTGGAGCAGTTGGCATACATCCAGTCCATGCCGTTTTCGGCGATCATTAATCGGTCGATTGCCCAAATCTTCTGAGTAATATTTGCAGAAGAAGTGCAATCCTTCAGGTAAGCTGCGCCAGTCCCACCATTTGCTAGTGATACCGCCCATCAGCCAAGACCGTAGCGTTTTGCTCTTGAATTCAAAATCTGAGAAGGAAGGCAAGCGAAACACATGAGCAATAAACGGATCATAGTAATCGATCGCGACATAGTCAAATACCGATGACCGAGGAGATGTATTTAACGTTTGCAGATAGGTATCGAACTGATGAATGTCAAATGAGCGATAGCCCAGGGCATTGGTAATAAAGTGGGTTAGCCGACCCGCCTGATAGGGCAAGTTGCGCCGAAAAGATAACGCTGCCTGAAGCAGCATGTCTTCAAGCTGCTGAGCTTGGGTATGAATATGCTCGCGGACATTTGCGGGTTTGATCTTTCCCTCTGGCAAATTCAGGAGATCCCAAATTACTTTGTCTGACCAGTAGAGATCACTACAATAGGTATTGAGTGACACTTGCGGTGTTGCCCACCCCTCAGCCAAATAAATATCATGAATGCAGTTATAAGCTCGCACATGGGCGGTTAGCAAATGATTGTATGCTCGCAGCATTACTCCAATACCTCTAGCGGAACCTGCGGGAAACTGACCGCTGAGGTAGGTGCTAGAAACCAACATATTTAGTTCGTTGATCGTAATAAACCAATGAATGGGTGGGAGTTGGTAATGTTCGGTCAGCCGTCGATTGATGTGCATGACTGTGACACGCACATAATGAACAAATTGATCGACCGTATCTTCTGAAAGCCAAGCATCTAGACCCAGCCAAGCTGGATGGGTGAAGTGGTGTAGTGTAACAATCGGCTCTAGTCCATGTTGTAAGCAGGCAGCCAGGCGATCGCCATAAGCTATTAAAGCCGCATCATCAAACTCTGGCGGAGTTGCAGCATGGGGGTAGGTAGTGGGCTGAATCCGTGCCCACTCTAATCCTAAGCGAAAGGCATTTAGCCCCATTGTTTGACAGGTACGAAAATCTTCCGCATAGCGTGTCCAAAAGTCTGAGGCAGTGCCAGTGGGCATGACTGTGCCATGCTGTTCACTCAAAGACCAGTTATTTTGAGGTTGTCCGGGTTGATTGAAACCACCTTCGCTTTGGTAGCCCGATGTGGCTACACCCCAGAGAAAATTGTGGGAGGAGAGAGACAAATCAAGATTCGCTTGCATGGAAGTCAGGATGTTCTCGAAATAGGTTGTTCTCGAAATAGAGTTTTTACAGGGAGTTCAGTTTCTCTAGAACGATTTCGGCAATTTTTAGAGCCGCACCAGGCTGTCCCATCTTTTGGGATTGCTGCCGCATAAAAGACAACTGCTCAGGATGGCTCAGCAGATGTACAACCGCAGGAGAGACCATTTCTGGTAAACGCAACTGTATCCCAGCACCCATCGTAGTCACGGCATCAGCATTCCACTCTTCTTGCCCTGGGAATGGATCGATGATAATCATGGGCGTCCCTCGTGCCATAACCTCACTAGTAATCAGTCCACCTGCTTTAGTGATAATCAGATCGCTGGCCACCACCAGATCATCCACATAGTCGATCGAACCTAACTTGCGAAGTTGCATCTGAGAGCCGTCACTCAAATCTGCTAGTTTTTCTAGTAAGGTTTCATTGCGCCCTGCCACAACGACGAGTAAACCAGGATTGGAACTTTCTAATAATTTGGTGATGATTACCCGTACCCGTTTGACCTGTAGACCTCCCCCGAATAGCGTAACCACAGGTGCATCTACTGGTAAATGATGACGTAGGCGCACTTCTTTCGGCAACTTGGGTTCGGTAATCTCCAGTTTAATGGGGATGCCAGTCACATAAACCAGAGACGCATCAACCCCGCGCTGAATTAACACCTTAGCCGTCAGATCACTAGGTAAAAAGTAGCCTTCTACGCCAGGACTCAGCCAAGTGCTGTGAGCCATGACATCTGTAACTACAACATAGTGAGGTTGAGGCAACTCGCCTTCCCGATCTAACAACTGGAGTAATCGGCTGGGAATTTGCTGCACGCAGATAATGGCGTCGGAACGACTATCTTTGACAAGGCGTTCTAAATCTCTGAGGAAAGGACGCTCAATCTTGGCAAAGAGCAGATTATCGCTCATTGACTCTTCTAAATCTTCAACATCACTGCCTTCATAGATCACTCTGTAGAGCTTGGGAGCTTGTTCACTTAGCCTTTCATACAGGGTTGTAATGGTTTCCCGCAAAATAGGATTGGCATGTTCAAGGGCATCTTCAATCTGAACTTCCACCCCCGGATAGCGAACAAAGGCTTCGCGCAGGGCTTTGGCTGCGCTGATATGTCCCGACCCTAGTGAAGCATATAAAATCAGGATTCGTTTCATGAGGATGCTGGAGATGCGCTGCGAAGATATCGACAGAGGACGTGAAGGCGTTGTCTAGAATATAGCGATTTTCAGTGGAATGGGGTACAGGTTATTTTTTGAAAGCCAAGCTCCGACTGGTTTTCAAAAATAACTGGGTTTTACCCAAGCACAAAGCGCTTAAAAGCTTTAGGCAACCCAATCATAATAGACTGAACTTTTGGAATTTTAGTGGTATTTTATGGCTTCTATGGCGACGCTGAGACAACTCCCAGCCCAATGGATTGCATCAGAGAATTTTCGAGCGTTTGGTCAAGTCATCTATGCAACACCAGATGGCAAGCCCTATGACTCGACAGATGCTCAACTCATTCTCCAGGGTGGAATTCCCCGATTTTACATCATGCGCTTATTGCACAAGGGACGCAGATTCGGCACAATTACTCGTCATCTTCGATGCACTCAATGCCTGGGGTCATTAGAAGGTAAGGATTGGCTGATTGCGGTTGCTCCTGCCAATCAGACGGAAAGTCCTGTCGTAGAAGCAATTTCAGCTTTTCGTGTGCCAGGGAATTGCTTGATTAAGTTAAATCTGGGGACATGGCATGCAGGGCCCTACTTTGAGCATGATTTTGTTGATTTTTACAATCTAGAACTTAGTGATACCAACAGCGCAGACCATGATACGTATTCCATAGAGATGCAGGACAACCTGCAATTTGAAATTATCTAGCGATCGCTAACCCTGCCCAACAGTCTACAGCCTCATGGAGAACTCGATTTTTTGAAAGCCACACTCCGCGAGGCTTCCAAAACCTAATTTGGTTTCACTCAAGCGCGAAGCGCTATGTGCGGTAGGTATTGCTTCTGCTTTGCCCTGATAGGCTAGAGACAGGCAGGGTTATATCCTACCCCGAAACGCCGGTTAATCTGAGAGAGTACGAAAGAGAACACTATGCCGCATACTATTGTCACCAGCACTTGCGAAGGCGTTGCCGATTGCGTTGATGCTTGCCCGGTTGCCTGCATTCATGAAGGGCCAGGCAAAAATACGAAAGGAACTGACTGGTACTGGATCGACTTTTCCACCTGTATTGACTGTGGCATCTGTTTGCAGGTATGCCCTGTGGAAGGGGCGATCGTCCCAGAAGAGCGCCCGGAATTGCAAAATACACCTTAGCTACAGATGAGGTTAGCCACAGATGAGGGTTAGCCACAGATGAGGGATGAATGACGGAGCGCGATCGCTTTATCGCGCTCGCTTTATAAGGACGCGCAGCCGATTTGCTTAATGATCCGAAAGTGGGTGAACTTTATTTAGGTGCTGGCAGAAAGCACTAATACTATGTCTTCTATGCAGTTGATTATTGGCAACAAAAACTATTCTTCCTGGTCGCTGCGGGCTTGGTTGCCTCTGAAACAGGCAGGTATCGAGTTTGAGGAAATCCGCATTCCGCTGGACACGCTACAGACTCGTACCCAAATTTTGCAGTATTCTCCATCGGGCAAGGTGCCTGCTTTGCAGTATGGAGAACTGCTGGTGTGGGAGTCGATCGCCATTTGCGAATATCTGGCTGATCTGTTTCCCGATCGCCTGTTCTGGCCTACTGATCTGGCAGCCAGAGCGATCGCCCGCTGTGTCAGTGCTGAAATGCACGCTGGATTTTCGCCGTTACGCCAGCAATTGCCAATGGACTGCCGCGCCCGGATTGCTTGGCAGGGAACCACTCCAGATGTTCAGGCTGATATTGATCGGATCTGCAAAATTTGGCAAACCTGTCGGCAACAGTTTGGTCAAGGGGGTGAGTTGCTGTTTGGGCATTTCACTATGGCTGATGCTATGTTTGCGCCTGTGGTGTCGCGGTTTTTGACTTACGGGGTGCCGCTGACGGCGATCGCTGAAGATTATGTGGCTGCGATCGAGTCCTTACCGGCGATGCAAGCATGGTTCACGGCTGCCGCTGCCGAACCTGAGACTCTATCAACTTTTAAGCTTTAGGTTAGATTCAGTAGATCGCAAATAGGTTTTTGGGGCGCGCGACGCGCACCCCCAAAAACTCAAAATCCTGGTTTTCCACCCGTGCAGCGGTCGGAAAGCCAGGATTTTGCAAGGATGATTTGGAGCTTTGCGATCTACTGAGATTGGATCATTCCCCAGGGCTGTATCAAACTTGATATTTGCAAAATTCTAAGAATTTAGCGAACCCGAAATCACATCCTCCATCAGCCGCACCTTCATCACTTGATTGGGACGAATGATGGGGCTACGCTCAGAAGCCTGCCGCTGGTTAGGTCTCAGCACGTCAGATTCAGCCTTCAGTAACAAATTCTGGTCTTGCCAACTAATAGCCTGGGTAATGAACCGGCTACCGGTGCTGCTTGTTTCAAACCGACCAATCACTTGGCTGTTAGCCGGAATAATCACATTGCCGGTGGTGCGATCGCGCACATCCTGATCTAGAAGCAGCACCTCTTGCCGAGGGTTCTCTAAAGATAAGGCGAGCGGCACGGTGCCCGGATAGCGCAAATTTAAGATAGTTCCTGCTGGAATGAGCACCGTGGCAGGTAGCAGGCTAGATTGCAAGGGTAAAGGCTGTCCAAACTCAATGACGTTATTGGGAGCGGCATTGGGAGCAGCCTGATTAGGGGTATTACCACTGGCAGGAGAATTATTAGCAGGAGAATTAGGGCTGGGTGTTGTAGCAGGCGCAGGAGTTGTTTCAGGGCTGGAGGGAGATGGAGTGAGTTCAGGGGCCGGTGCAGGCTGAAGTGATGGGACGCTAGGAACCGAAGACGGGCTAGAAGTTGGAGAAGCCAGAGGCTCTGGCGCAGGTAACTCTGCTAATGAGGGTAGAGAGGAAGGCATCTGAGCATTGGGGCGATCGCCTGTTGGTAAAGCGATCGCGGTTGTTGCCTCCGATGCTGTTTGAGGAGGGGCGATCGGGGCGATAACGCCTCCTGGAGCCGGAGAAACCGGAATCTGCAAGGCTCCAGGCTCTAAGGGTGGCAAATTGGCTAAGGCAGAAGCATTAGAATTTGTGGGATTTGAGGTTGCGGGATTTGAGGTTGCGGGATTTGAGGGTTCGGGGGAAAGCACAAACGCACCGCTCGCTGGAAACACCATAGAGGGGGTGGTGACTGTTCGAGGTAAGGGGGAGGTGGGGAGTGAGGAGGTGGGGAGTGAGGAGGTGGCGGCAACTGGGGGCATATCTCCTGCTAAGAGGGGGCGCAACACCCAGCGATCGCCTGTTTGTTCCTGCCCAATTCGCCGTAGTTCCACCTGTCCGGGCGCAAGCACCGTATCGGACGCCAGTTCAATCACAATTCGGGTTTGTCCGGGTTGAAATTGGGCAACCCGAATTTGCCGGATGGCCCCTGCACTATAGTTCTGCTGCGTCGGCACTGCCCCCATTTCCGTATTGGGCAGGTCTAGCACAATCCGAGCTGGCTCTGCTGCCAGGAAGTAACGAGGGGTAATCCCGCTAGGAACCGTTATTTCAAGCTGATTTGTGGCCAAATCCAAGCCCCAATGCGTTAAGGCAGCGGCTTGAACGGGTGAGGCAAACACAAGGGGAGCGATCGCACCTATAGCCATCCAACTTAGACCTATCCCACCTGGATTTCTGGTGCAGAAAAAGGCGATCGCACTGGCAATACCTGCACAGTTTGCTTGCGGTTGGGGCGATCGAGCGCCAAAAAGATAATTTTGCATCGTGTCTTCCCAAACTGGACTTGGCCGCACAAAGCTATCCTAAGCCTTGTTGAGGATGTTGGGCGAGTGAGTCGAAAAATTATTATTGGCGATCGCCACTTCATCAGAATCCTCCAAGAAACCCTGCCCTTTGAGGACAGGGAGGGATAGGAGCGTTGATTAAGCGGGGTTCAATACCCCCGAAATCAACACACCATCTTTGCAAATTAGCAGATACTTGTATTCC
>JAAUOQ010000249.1 GCA_012034795.1 Leptolyngbyaceae cyanobacterium CRU_2_3 | reverse complement strand
GGCGCTGGATCTAGCAACTTACACAGATGCTCAAATTACCGTGACTGGACGCCGTACTAGCCTGAGTCCCAGTCTCAGATCTAGAGACCTAGAAAAGCTAGGCGCCAAAGTTCAGCCTGTGTCCTTGGATTTAGCAGATCTATCGCGCTTAGAGCAAGCGATCGCCGCTACCGATCTGGTGATTCACTGTGCTGGGCCTTTCCGGCAGCGGGACACCCAAGTGCTGCAAACTTGCATTGACAGAGGCGTGAATTATCTAGATGTTAGTGACGATCGCTCCTTTACCCAGTCAGCACTCCGCCATCGAGAGTCGGCAAAAACAGCCGGAATTACTGCGATCGTCAATTCTGGGGTGTTTCCGGGTATTTCTAACAGCATGGTACGGCAAGGCGTTGAGCAGTTCGACCAGGCAGAGCGAATTCATATGAGCTATGGGGTTGCAGGCTCAGGGGGTTCTGGTGTCACCGTCATGCGAACCACCTTTCTGGGGCTTCAACATGCCTTTGAAGTGTGGAGCGATCGCCAATGGCAAAGGGTAAAGCCTTATACCGGCCGAGAGATGGTTGAGTTTCCTCCGCCCTTTGGACAGACCGGGGTTTACTGGTTTGATATGCCCGAAGCCTTCACTCTGGCTGATACGTTTCCAGTGAACACGGTGATTGTCAAGTTTGGTTCTACTCCCGATTTTTACAATCACCTGACTGCCCTAGTGGCTCATGCGTTTCCCAGAGCACTGGTACAACAGCCCAGTTTTGTGGAATTCCTATCGCACGTCAGCTATCGCATGACTGCGGTGACCAACCGCTTTAGCGGCATTGGGGTAGCGATGCGAGCCGAAGTAAAAGGACAGAAAGCGGGAAAGCCTGCCACCTATGTCTCAACATTCGTACATGACAACACAGCTACAGCCGTAGGGTGTGGTACGGGTGGCTTAGCAGAACTGATGTTATCGGGACAGCTTAAGCGTCCAGGGGTTTGGGCTGTCGAGCAAGCGGTACCGACAGATTTGTTTCAAAAAACGATGCAGCGTCGCGGGATCGCGATCGCGGAACAATGGCTGGATTGAAGAGATTGCCATTTTCCTAAAGCAGTACGAGCGTTTCGCTCGTACTGCTTTAGCTAGTTTCTTGATTCTACTTCCGCCGCAAAAAGAACTTCTGAAACTCTACTGCCCAAAATCCGATTGTACTAACACTCAAACAAATAGCTATGTCTTCGATCGGTAAGGCTCTGGTGTGAAAAAATTCTTGCAGTATGGGCAGGTAAATAGCAGCAATTTGGAGAGAAAGGTAATCAGAACGGCTGCTAACATCGGCTTGTTGGTTAAGAAGCCTCGACGCAGCAGCGGTTCTCGTTCTGATTGCATTGCTAGTGCCAAGCTCATGCGCGAGAAAGCCAGCGTTGCAAACACCATTGTTTGCCAGGTTTGCCAGTCCGCAGCGAAGCCATGATATCCCAATACCAGGAACACCAATCCCATCAGGGTTCCCACCCATAAAATATCTCTGCCGACACCTCGACTAAAAATACTTTCGTTAGGAGGGTAGGGAGGACGCCGCATGACATTCTCCTCGGCAGGCTCAACACTGAGGGCGATCGCCAACAACCCATCTGCCAGGAGATTAATCCAAAGAATTTGAATCGGTTGCAGGGGCAACGGCATCGCCAACAGGGGAGCAAACAGCATAATCACCACGCCGCTGACGTTTCCCGTAAGGCTATAGCGAATGAATTTGCGGATATTGTCATAGATCACCCGTCCCTCTTCAACGGCTGCAACAATCGTCGAAAAATTGTCATTCAGCAGCACCATATCGGCAGCTTCTTTGGCCACATCGGTGCCCGTAATACCCATGGCTACACCAATGTCGGCCTTACTCAAGGCCGGTGCATCATTAACACCATCCCCGGTCATGGAAACAATCTGACCGCGATTTTTCAGGGCCTCTACAATCTTGAGCTTTTGATCGGGCGAAACTCTGGCGTAGACTGAAACCGTTTCTACTTGGTTTTCGAGTTGTTGCGGCGATAGCTGATTGAGTTGTTGCCCAGTTAAATATTCACCATTCTCAGAGATCGTCAGTTCTTCAGCAATATGCCTGGCCATCAGCGGATGGTCGCCCGTAATCATCACAGTCCGAATGCCTGCCGCAGTACAGGTTTGCACTGCATGTTTTGCTTCGGGACGGGCTGGATCTAGCATACCCACCAGCCCCACATAGATCAGGTCTTGTTCGAGCGCCGCTTCATGTCCGGGTTTAGGTAGTTCCGCCAAGAAGCGAAATGCCACCCCCAAAACGCGAGTTCCCACTGCGGCCATCTGCTCATTGCTCTCCCGAATTCGTTGCTGCCACTGGGCATCTAAAGGCTCAGGACGATCGCCTGTCCAGACTTGACTAGACAGTTCCAACAAGCCGTCCACTGCCCCTTTAGTAAACATAATGTAAGGCGCAGCATCAGGGGCGGTGGCAATTTTCTCTAGGCTCTTCAATTGAGTGACTAAATCTGATTGCGCCCAACCTACTCCAAACTTGTGAATAGTACTCATGCGCTTGCGATCGGAGTCAAAAGGCGCTTCTCGCAGCCGAGGCAAGAGTTGCTCTAAGGCGGGTTTTGCGAGACCCATCCGGTCTGCTGCTACCACCAGGGCAATTTCAGTCGGATCGCCAATTCCCTTAACTTCGGCTGAGCCATTCTCCGATGTCAGCATAGCATTGCTACACAGTGAGCTACCGACTAAGGTTAGGGCAATGGGCGATTCCAGTGGCGCACCTTCTCCGGGTTTAATGGTCGATTTGTTACCGTCCAGCAAAGATGTGACATCGGCAAAGCTTTCTTTCAGTTCCACTCGATGCCCTGCCAGTGCCAACAGGGTGACGGTCATACGATTCTCGGTCAATGTCCCAGTTTTGTCCGAGCAAATAGTTGTCACTGATCCTAATGTTTCTACCGCAGGTAACTTACGAATCAGAGCATGCCGCTTTAGCATTCGTCTTGAGCCGATCGCCAAGGCAATAGTTACCACCGCAGGCAGCCCTTCAGGAATCACTGCAACTGCCAAACTGACGGCAGTTAAGAACATCTCTTGTAGATTTTCCCCACGCCACAGTCCAAAGGCAAAAATCACAGCAACTAAGCCTAAAGCTGCTATGGCCAGCCGTTGCCCCAAATGATCGAGTCGCTTCTGGAGGGGAGTTTGCTCTTGCGCTACAGACTGCATGGAGCCAGCAATTTTGCCCAACTCCGTATTCATACCTGTTTCAGTGACCACCGCTTTACCACGCCCGTAGGTAATGATGGTGCCCATAAATACCATATCGCTGCGATCGCCCAGGGGTAGATCTGCACCCGCGATCGCCTCTGGACTCTTCTCAACTGCGACCGATTCTCCTGTAAAAGCAGATTCTTGCGCCCGTAAATTCGTGGTTTCTAATAGCCGGCAATCGGCTGGAACTTGATCACCATCTTCAAGTTGGACTAAATCTCCCACAACTAGCTCCCGTGCCTCTCGCTGTCGCCACTCTGCCGAGCGACAGACCAGAGCCTTGGGAACTGCCATCTTTTTTAAAGCTGCAAAGTCCTTACCCGCCCGATATTCCTGAGTAAACCCCAAAATGGCATTAAAAACGACGATCGCCAGAATCGCCGCTGCATCTTCCCAGTCCCCTAACAGCGCCGATACTACAGCAGCAACAATGAGCACAACCACCGTTGTGGCAATTAGTTGCTCCCACAGCATTAACCACGGGCTTTTAGGCGGGCGCTCTGACAGTTCGTTGGCACCTTGCTGAGACAAACGCTGCTCAGCTTCTGACAGGCTCAGCCCTGCTGAGGCATCTGTACCGAGTTGCTGCAACACTTCAGATGCTTCAAGCTGATACCAATTACTCATGAGAAAAAAGGTGAGAAGATAGGAACAATTAGCCACTCAAATTAAATCACAAGTCACTCCATATGCTTCTGGCTATAGGCAGACATTGGGATTTTGGTGAGCAGTTGCCACCCAGGTCGATCCCCAAAATTTCACCGACTGTTAAAGTTCTTGGGTAGCCGCATGATCAAATGGCTCTTTGTGATCGGAATTGGCGAATCTGGTCTGGCAGAACTCAGCCCGATCGCCCATTCTCTGATCGAGCAAGCCACCCTTTTCTTTGGTGGACATCGTCATCTGGCGATGCTCCCTGCCGCCGACAGGCGCGATCGCATTCCCTGGAAGTCGCCTTTGCGTGAATCAATTGAGGAAATCTTAGCCCATCGCGGGCAAGCGGTTTGCGTTTTGGCTAGTGGTGATCCCATGTGTTATGGCATTGGAGTCACACTTAGCCAACAGATTCCCCTTGCAGAAATGATCATTTTGCCTGCTCCTTCTACCTTTAGTTTGGCTTGCGCCAGGCTAGGTTGGTCGTTAGCTGCTGTGGAAACTCTCAGTTTATGTAACCGTCCTGCTGCCCTCCTCAGTGCTGTGATTTATCCAGGAGCGAAGGTACTGGTGCTGAGCGAAGATCGACAAACTCCAGCGATCGTCGCTCACTTGTTGAGCGAGAATGGCTATGGACAGAGCTTCATCACCGTTTTAGAACACTTAGGAGGTGCGAAAGAACGGCTGATCTCTGGCAGAGCCGCTGCCTGGAATACCCTAGAATTCGCCGAGTCACTGGCCGATCTCAATGCGATCGCCATTGAATGCCTAGCCGATCCGGGTACTCTTCCTCGATCACGACTGCCTGGACTGCCCGACAGCGCTTATCACCACGATGGCCAACTCACCAAACGAGAAGTGCGGGCCATAACGCTTTCTACCCTGAACCCAACACCAGGCGCGTTGCTCTGGGATGTGGGCGCAGGCTGTGGTTCCATTGCCATTGAATGGATGCGGAGTCATGCTAGATGTCGGGCGATCGCGATCGAACAAAATACGCAAAGACTTCAATATATTGCCGATAATGCTTCTACTTTGGGCGTTCCCAATCTCAAAATCGTTGCAGGAGAAGCACCCAAAATGATAGAAAATCTTCCTCAACCAAATACTATTTTTATCGGCGGTGGACTAACTGCGGATAATTTATTAGAAACTTGTTGGAATGCTTTACCTGTTGGAGGTCGTTTGGTGGCTAATGCGGTTACTGTAGAAAGCGAACAGAAATTATTACAATGGCAAGCAAAAGTAGGGGGAGAATTGATTCGTATTGCTATTTCTAGGGCTGAACCTGTAGGGAAGTTTTTGGGCTGGAAAGCGATCGCACCAGTGACGCAATGGATAGCTGTGAAATAGTTTCTGGTGTTTTGTTTTATTGATATAGTCATACTAAGTCGCTTTCTGAGCAGTAATTTTATTTCGCGCCAAGATGCAAAATAGCAAACATGAACTTTTAATCTTGATCATTGCTTAGGAAGGCTATCAATTAATCCTTCTGCTGCATATTGATTTCTCCGATGTTTACAACATTTGAAAGACTTAGAATCCATTCAATTGCAGAAATTATGTCTGAGAGAGGAATCGGAACTTGCTGCCCCCTTTTGAGTAAACCAGCATTTTGGCTTAATTGTTACCACACAACTTCTTGAAGACATAATTCCCTGGCAATTTACTGGCAGTCAATGACTGAGCAAAAGATTAATTTTCTGGAATTAAAGGGTTTTTCAAAGTTGATTGTTTATTCAAGCTAAACTATGATGTGATGTAAGTAAAATAACTAATCAGGAATAATCATAAAGTGTCCCAAGATTTTGGTGAATTAATTCGTCAAGCGCGCAAAGAGCAAAAGTATTCTCAAAGAGAATTAGCCAAACTATTACAGATTGACTTTACCTATCTGTCTAAACTAGAAAACAACCGTGCTGATTATCCACCCAAAGAAGATGTGATCCGTGGTTTGGCGAAGCATCTAAACTTAGATGAAGAACAGTTAATCTTTTTAGCGGGAAGGATTCCTCAACAAGAAGAAGACTTGCTTAAGCAGCATTATAAAGATATGCCAGCTTTGTTTCGGCGGATGCGGGAGAATCCTGAATTTGCCCAAAAAGTATTTCGCGAAGCAGCAAAAACTGACAGTTAATATTAATTGATTATTTTAGATCGAGTTGATTTTTGGTGAGTGTTTTCCGTCCGTTTCGATTCATTTCCAAACTAGAAATCGAGGCTTCTGCTTTAGATATTTGGTTGCTAATGGAGAGATTAGGCTCCGCCTACACTTCAGGAGCGCAAAATCCTCTACAATTACCCATTGATGCCAGTATAATTGCCGAATTCTTGGATCTTGACCTGGTTTGGGACACAATTCCTGATGATGCGCAAGGGGCGATCGCTGCCAGAATTTTACCTTTAGAAAAACTGATTGAAATCAACGAAAATATTCCTGAATTAAAAGGTGGGTTTGGAGAATCAACAATTGCCCATGAAAATCGGGGCATTTGGGGTGCTGCATATTTGATGTAGAACAAGTAGAACGCTACATTCGACTCAGACAAAAAGGAGTTAATGTTCAAGTCAA
>JAAUOQ010000248.1 GCA_012034795.1 Leptolyngbyaceae cyanobacterium CRU_2_3 | reverse complement strand
TAGAAATTGGTTTTTTATTATCGGATCGCTGCTATACATAGTAGGTTCCTTTGTATCATCAAGATTGATTAATGAACCTTTGTATACGCAATTACTCGAAGCAAACAACGATCGAGCAGAACTGATTAGGCTTCGTGGTCTACTCAATAAAGGGAATATAACCCGATCGGGTTTCTCTCTATTTGGTATCGTATTAGTCGGAATATCTATCTATTACAATTACCCTTAATGATTCCAGAATCGCAACATCAGCAATTATCGTGGCACGAATTAGGCAAGATTTTTGCAGGCTTTCTTTGCATCTGGTTCGTATTCGATCGCACTGCTCAGTTAACCCAGAGCACCTTGGGAGAAAGGGGTATCCTGATTAGCATCGTTGTAATAGCAACCGCTTTTGGGGTAGAAAATTAATTTTCAAACAAACAGTGCTGGATGCACTGCGATCGCTAGGCTTGGGAAGCCCTAATCTGCGTACAATGTCGATCGCACTCTTTATTGGTGTCTTGCTTTTAGCATTCTACCCGGCTTTTTCACTGGTGACAGGAGCCAAGCTGACCTTGCACGATCGCTGGATTGGGATGTCGCTGGGCTTGTTTGCTCAAGCTGGAGTGGCAGAGGAAGTCTTATTTCGAGGCTATCTGTTTGGCCATCTCCGCAGAGGACGGACATTTTGGCACGCTGCACTCCTTTCGTTACTGCCCTTTGTCGCGGTTCATTCCCTACTGTTTATCTCTCTGGATTGGGAGATTGCTCTGGCTTCAATGTTATTAGCTTTAGCAGTAACATTTCCATTCTGCTATCTCTACGATCGCAATCGTCGCACCATTTGGGCACCTGCACTCCTCCACTGGCTCATGCAAGGTGCAATCAAACTGGTGATAATTCCCGATGGATTTTCCCTTCCGATCGCACTCGGTTGGATGGCAATGTGTGCAACCGTACCGTATGTTGTCTTTGTGTTCCGCAAGCAATTGGATTCCTAGCCAGCCACTAATATAACGCCAGCTAACAAGTCGATGAAGCGGACGGTTGAGTGCGACGAGGCACTCTGATGGATGAGTGGAGAATCTGATCTCCCTGTGGATTCTGTCCCACAGTCCCCCCATAACGAACTCACTGCTGCTCAACTCAACATCCCCCTTAAAATCTTGCCTCAATTGTCGAGTGTCTGAAGCCGCTGTGCCAGCAAGGTATACCGCTGCTGATCTTTCACTTGACGGACAGCCAAACCGATCGCCTTTTGTGGGCCCACCAAAATTGCCAGTTTTCGCGCCCGTGTCAGTCCGGTATACAGCAAATTGCGGCTCAGCATCAGGTAATGCTGCATATACAGTGGCAAGATAACCACCGGATATTCGCTGCCCTGGGCTTTGTGAACGCTAACCGCCCAAGCCAAGGTAATTTCGTTGAGATCAGCATAGTCGTAGGTGACGATGCGTTCGCCAAACTGCACCTGAACCGCTTGTTCCTCAGAATCTAGTGCAGTAATCACGCCCAAATCGCCATTGAATACCTCTCGGTTGTAGTCATTTACCTGCTGGATAATGCGATCGCCCACTCTCAAAATCATGCCACTCCGCACCAGTTCTGGCTGGGAAGACTGAGGCGGATTGATCAATTCCTGCAAGACTTTATTGAGGTTGCGGGTGCCGACCTCTCCTCGTGTCATGGGGCAAAGCACTTGCACATCGCGAGCAGGTTCAAACCCTAGGCTGGGAATCAAATCTGTAATCAGATCTCGAATGGCTTGCACCCCATTTCGGGTTCAGGGGCAGCCAACCAGAGACAGTCAGACTGGGGCTGATTGGAAACGGGTTCCAGATGGGGAAATTTTCCTTGATTAATCGAGTGAGCATTGCTGACAATTCGGCTGGCTTGAGCTTGTCGAAACACTTCTGTTAAACGCACCACCGGAATTTGACCAGAGCGGATCAAGTCTGCCAGGACATTGCCAGGGCCGACACTGGGTAACTGGTCAATATCTCCCACCAATAAAAGCTGAGCCTGTAGCGGAATAGCTTTGATTAGAGAATTGGCCAAAAACAAGTCCAGCATTGAGGCTTCATCGACCACGATCGCCTCGGCGGGAATGGGATGCTCGCCATCACGCTTGAAACTAAACTGGCTAGGGTCGAACTCTAGCAAGCGATGGATAGTTTTGGCAACTTGCCCTGTCATTTCGCTGAGGCGTTGGGCTGCTCGTCCGGTGGGGGAGGACAGAGCCACTGTTTTGCCCATTGCCTTCCACAATGCCACAATAGTGCGAGTGCAAAAAGTTTTGCCAACACCTGGCCCACCTGTGAGCACCAGCACCCGATGTTGAGCAGCCATCTCCACGGCTTGCCGCTGTTGTGCCGAAAGCTGAAGCCCAATTTTCTCGACAAAGCGATCGATCCAACGCTGCACTCGTGCCATATCTACAGTGAGTGGCTCACTCAGCAGATACAGCAGCCGTTCGGCTAATTTATACTCTGCTCCATAGAAAGGTGGGCTATAGCAAATCACCTGTTCTTCAAGCTCACCTGCTTGCAATACCAATTCTCCCGCTTTTGCCATCTCCAGAATTAATGCTGAGACAGTTTCTAGAGCAGGCTGGTGATCGGCGATCGCCAATCGTTTTACCGTCCGCTCGACCAGTTCCGGCTGGGGCAAAAAGCAATGTCCTGCTTCGGCGGCTTCGCCCAGGACATGCAAAGTGCCGCTGCGGTAGCGAAACTCAGATCCTGGATCAATGCCAACATTGCGGGCGATCGCGTCTGCCGTCACAAAGCCAATGCCATACACATCTGTGGCCAACTGGTAGGGATTGCGGGTGACAATGGCGATTGACTGATCGCCATATTGTTTGTAGATTTTAACGGCATAAGTGGTAGAAACGCCGTGACTTTGCAGAAACAGCATCACCTCTTTAATGGCCTTTTGGGTTGTCCAGGCAGTCTGAATCATTTTGACCCGCTTCTGGGCAATACCCGGAACTTCATTGAGCCGCTCAATTTGGTTCTCAATAATGTCTAGTGTTTCTAGCCCAAAGTGCGCCACAATTCGCCGCGCCGTCACTGTGCCTACCCCTTTAATCAGCCCACTGCCAAGATACTTTTCTAGTCCCGTCAGTGTTGCTGGTTTTGTCTCTTGGTACTGCAAAACCTGAAACTGCTGCCCATACTGAGGATGCTCTCGCCAAGTACCCTCTAGTTGCAAGGTTTGTCCGGCTTGAATATTGGCAAAATTGCCGACGATCGTCAGCAGTTCGCTGGTACGCGGTGCTTTGAATCGGGCGATCGTATAACCTGTCTCTTCCGAATGGTAAGTGAGGCGCTCCACTACGCCTAATAAAGATTCGGTAGAAGCGGGAGGGGTAGAAGTGGGAGGAGTAGGAGGTGGCGTGGCATTGTACGAATTGGGAGAATCAGACACGGCTAATAAGAATCAGGGAGTCTAGTTCTAGTTTGCCAGCAAGTTGAAGGATTGGCTGCTCTAACAGATCATTCGATCGCTTTAGAGAACTTGAGAAACTTTTTGTGCTGCTTTTGAGTCGGCGATCGCTATTGTTAAGATCGACAACATGCTTTTGGCTACTCCAATCATTATCTATAATCATCGGCTCCAACATTTTCTTCATAGCCAGACGATAAACAGGCGGATGGATGAATGCCAATCGAATGAATCGCTCTATCTTCAAAAAACTGTTGTTGCTGCTTCCTAAATGGGAAGAATTGAAGTAGCTAAGTTGGGAACATATTCTTTGTCTGTCTAGTCTTTCAGGGTTATCCAAGATGAACCGTTGGTTTCTAAACTCAAGAATCTATTAGGGAACATCCCTTGTGCTAGTTAAGTCATTGAGTGCATCCAAGATAATTACAACTCTGAATTAGACATTGGTTTTGAGGAACATTTAGCTTCTTATAAAGTCATTGAATCTATCAAGAAGTCAAACTTTATTGATAATAAGAAATCGATTTTCAGAAGCTTTAATTGCATCCTATCCATTGCTAAGACCTTCCAAGTTAGACCTGCAAAATTAGACCTTCAAAGTATTTCTTCAACCCTCACAGAATCAACACCGAGGCTACACCATGAAATCTACCTTACGTCGCATTGCCGCAATCGCTGCTATTACTACAACTGCTGTCGCTAGTTCTGTTGCTGCTATCAATCCTGCAATTGCTGGACAATTTGGCCAAAAAGAAGTTGATCAAAGTAAATTTGTGGCTGTTGCTTCTCCCTATCGCGGTGGGGCTGCTCATCAACTCCTAATTTTGGAACAAGTTGCAGATAGCCGCCCTTGCTGGAGTGAGTTTGGGACTCAGCCTGTCCAAGTTGATCCGCTGCTGTTAACCTTCGATTTTACTGGCATTTGCAGCCGTAGCACCGATAGCAATGGCTACTCTATCCGTATCAATGGCGAAGATTTGGGGTTGCGTTACAGTCTACGTGTGGTCGCTCAGGGCAATGATATGGTACTCGTAGGTTCGCCCAATGATCGGTCTGGACAAGCGATTGTCGTTGGTCGTACCAATGGTGTAACTGACTTTGCAAAATTTAATCTTGATCCAGGTTGGCGCTTCACTAAGCGGGTGTTTGGCGATCGCACATTAGGACATGTTTACCTCACCTACGAAGGCACAACCCCCCCTATTACCACTAGCGTGGGTGGCACGGGTAATACAGGCAATACAGGCAATACAGGTAACACAGGTAACACAGGTAACACAGGCAATACAGGTAACACAGGCAATACAGGTAACACAGGCAATACAACTCCGACCGTGAGCTTCCAAGACACTACGGGTGATATTTACATCGCTGAAATCAACCAAGCAGTGCAAACCGGATTCATCTCTGGCTTTGAAGATAGAACTTTCCGCCCTACAGTGTCTCTAACTCGTGAGCAACTTGTGTCGATGGTGCTAGGCGCAGTAGATAGCCTCCCTAACGTCAATCTCAATACTCCCACCCAAGCGTCTGGCGCTCCCTACTCTGATGTAGAAGCTAACCGTTGGAGCGCTAGCAAAATCCAATTTGCACGGGATAACAACATTGTGAGTGGCTACCAAGACGGTACGTTCCGCCCCTCTCAGCCCGTGACTCGTGCAGAATTGATGGCAGTGCTGCGTCGGGCTGCGGAATATGCCAAAACACTGCAAGGACAACAGCCTCAGTTGCAGTCCAATCGCCCTGTGGCTGCGTTTGCTGATACTGAAGGACATTGGGCTAATAGCTTGATTGGACAAATGTCTTCTTACTGTAGTGTGGCGTCTCCAGTCAATGAAACCGGAACTTCTTTTGCACCCGATACTGCGGCACAGCGCAACTATGCTGCCGCAGCAACGCTACGGACGCTCAACTGTCTCAGTGGGCAAACGGGTGCAACTGGACAAGCAGGTGCGTCTCGATAAAGCTGGCTTCTAGAAGCCAGGTTTCAGTGAGCTAAGTGCTTGATGCTGTGATTGAGGTTGGGTGAAGGCATTTCAGGATGCCAAAATCACCCAACCTTTTCTTTTGTATGTGCTTGCATTAACCGATTGTGCCAAGCAACGGCACGCACTGAATTGTCATTGCTTGAGGCAGGGTTGCTAGGATGGGTCTGTTCGATTTTTGATTGAGAATCTAAGAGCAATGGCAAGACTCACCGTTTATGGAACTCCTATCAGTACCTATGTCCGTACTGTTCGGTTACTGCTAGAAGAAGCAGGAGCAGACTATAGCCTTCAAGGAGTTGGGATTTTGAATGGTGAAAATCAGTCGGCAGAGTATCTGGCCAAAAATCCATTTGGCAAAGTCCCGACCCTTGAAGTGGACGGAAACCTGCTCTATGAGACGACTGTCATTACTGACTACCTGGATACCACTGTAGCCCATCAAAAGTTCAGCCCTGCTGACCCCCTAGTCAAAGCTCGGATGCGTCAGATCATCGCAATTATTGATAACTATCTTTATGGTGCTGCGATCCAGGCGATTGTCATCCAACGTTTAATTGTGCCTAGTCAGGGTGGCACAACAGATGAAAGTAAGGTGAAAGATGCCGTTGCACCCGCACAAAAGGCGATGGAGGCGATCGTGGCCGGGCTGCAGAAGCTCAGCACCGACGAGGTCGCGGTGCGCGTCCTGCACGCGGGCGTCGGCGCGATCACCGAGTCCGATATCACACTCGCCCTCGCCTCCAAGGCCTGGGTGCTCGGCTTCAACGTCCGCGCCAACGCCCAGGCGCGCGAGCTCGCCAAGCGCGACGGCGTCGAGATCCGCTACCACTCGATCATCTACGAGCTTTTGGACGAGGCCAAAGCGGCGCTGTCCGGCATGCTGGCGCCGACCGCGCGCGAGACCACGCTGGGTCATGCCGAGATCCGCGAGGTCTTCTCGATCACCAAGATCGGTAAGATCGCGGGTTGCATGGTGACCGACGGGCTGATCCGGCGGGGCGCGCGGGTACGCCTGGTGCGCGACGACGTCGTGATCCACGACGGCGCCCTGGGCTCGCTCAAGCGCTTCAAGGAC
>JAAUOQ010000247.1 GCA_012034795.1 Leptolyngbyaceae cyanobacterium CRU_2_3 | reverse complement strand
TTCAGGTTTACCTCACCTCTTATCCATCCCCTTACCCACATCAGCTTGTGCTAGCCCAAACCGGAGAGTACTTGCTAGCTCAACCAGGAGAGTACCCCATGAATAGCTGCATCTTAATGGCCGAAGTCATCCAAGATCCTCAACTTCGCTACACATCCGATAACCAAACGCCAATTTCTGAAATGGTTGTCCAAATTCCTGGACTTCGGGATGAAGACCCACCGGCAACTCTAAAAGTCGTGGGGTGGGGCAACCTGGCTCAAGAGATTCAAGAAAAATATCATGTGGGCGATCGCCTAATTGTTGAAGGTCGCTTAAACATGACCCGGCTCGATCGTCCCGAAGGTTTCAAAGAAACCCGTGCCGAACTGACGGCCCAAAGGATTCACCTCATTGGTGCCGATGCCACTCTATCAACAGCCTCAGCAACGCCCCTCTCTACAGCAGCCACGGCCCCCGCGTCTGCGCCTGCACCCACCACTAGCACGGCTCCTGCTTCTGTTCCCAAAGCAAAACCTGCCGCTCGGACTACTCCACCGGACTCAGAACCTACCAAAGCCCCTGCTTATGCTGCCAAATCTAGCCCTGAGCCAGTCGTAGACTACGATGACATTCCTTTCTAAACTTGAGGCTAAATCTGGTGTGAGAAAAGTAGTCAAACCTCTAGATGTGGAGTAGTATGATCCTTTTATCTCGCTCTAGTCCCTATTGATGGTGCTAGAGCAATAGTGGTCACGCCTTTCAGGACTGACCGGAATTGTATTTTCTGCACGACATAGAGGACTCACTCATGGTTCAAGACCTTGAACGTATCCGCTCCGATCGCCCTTCTCCGGCTGACCCATTTCCTGACTCAGCGCCTGCCGCTAATCCCGTTTTCTTTAGAACCTATAGCCGTCGAGGAGAAAAGGCGGTCAACGTTCGGGAAACCTGGGAAGAAGTGTGCGATCGCACTTTGCGTGGCATTGTCGAACTGGGCAACTTGACTCCCGCAGAAGCCGAATTAGTGAGTCGGATGCAGCGCCAGCTTAAAAGTCTGCCTTCTGGCCGTTGGCTCTGGGTCGGGGGGACAGACTGGATTACCAAACCCGAAAACTTCTCAGGCTCCTACAACTGCACCAGCACCAACGTGATTGATTGGCGAGCTTTTGGCTTAATGATGGATCTGGCGATGATGGGTTGCGGCACGGGCGCAGTCCTAGAACCCAAATACATCCAGCAATTGCCTGCGATCCGTAACCGCATCACAGTAACAATGGTCGGCGAAATTGGTGCAACTCCGGTTGCATCCCGTCGAAATAGCACCGAAGTCAGCTTTGAGGCAGGGCGGGTCAACATTCGGGTGGGCGATAGCCGCCGAGGTTGGGTTGCCTCCTACCAAACGTTATTGGAAGCTTCCACAGACGATCGCTTCTCTGGTGAAGTACAGGTTTCCATTGACCTTAGTGATGTCCGGCCGGCCGGCGAGCGGCTTAAGGGGTTTGGCGGCGTGGCTAACCCGGTGCGGTTGCCCCAGCTTTATGAACGCTGCGCCAAAATTTTGAATAAGGCGATCGGTCGGCAGTTGAACGCGATCGAGTGCTGTTTGCTGATTGATGAGGCGGCAGCTTGTGTAGTGGCCGGCAATATTCGGCGCTGTTTGCCGGAAGATGCCCTGGTTCACACTTCCAAGGGTCTAGTTCCCATCAAAGCAGTGCAGGTTGGCGACTTGGTGCAAACGCCGCTGGGGTTCCGTAAAGTGGTAGACAAGTTTGATCAAGGGTTCCAAGACGTTTACGAAATTGAAACCAACGCCACAACGCCTAGAGCCACCTTGAATCATCAGCAGGCCACTCTGGCAGATGCCCAAGGTAATGTTGTGTGGAAGTCTCTGGCTGAACTGACTGCGGGCGATCGCCTCCTGCACAGCACCCAGGTTTTACCCGGCACTCGCACTCACTTGCCCCCCGACTCCACTGCTACCCGACCCAGCCAAAGTCGCTCTGTCAAACCTATTACTATTCCAGATCTAACTGCCGAAGTCGCCTGGCTGATTGGTTTCACCCAAGGAGATGGCTATGTGGCTTTGGGGCGCAACAAGCATGACAAGCCCTACGGTCGCGTCGAGTGGGCAATGAACAGTCTGGATACTCAAGCGCCGCACCTTCAAGAGAAACTAGATACCGCTCTAGCGCTGTTTGGCTTAACAGCCAGCCACGGCGTGGTTCAGGGTGAGAACACAGCAAAATCCGTCTGTTCCTCCATCCGGTTGGCGGAATATTTTCATCAGCATATCAAACAACCCAATACGCCGCTGGAAGTGCCTAGCTTCATTTTGCAAGGGACGATCGACATTCGATCTGCTTATCTGGCAGGACTAATGGACAGCGATGGCGCGCTGAACAATCGCCCTCCACATCTGGTAACAACGGTCTATCGCATCTTTGCTAGACAAGTGGCGGCAGTACTGTCTAGCTTGGGTATTGCTGGACGGTTGACGATCGTCCAACCCCAGATAGATCACTGGCAACCCAAATACAATCTGACGCTGCCTGCCTTCAAAGGACGCTACAACGCCCTAATTGCTCTCCATTCTGTCAAAGGTGAAGTGCGCCAGGGTTTGAAAATGTATGGGTTTACCGTGCCAGGGCATCTGATGCGGGCAGTCTATAGCTACAGCGAAATGCGATCGATGGGTTTCCAGGGAGCAGTTCAAGTAGATGCCAATTACGAGCGCTATATTGCTGAATCGGAAGTGGCGCTAGATATTCCAGTCACTGTCAAGGGCTTGGGTAGCTACGACTATGTCCAGACCTATGACATTGAAGTTGAAGAAGCTCACTGCTTCTACTGCGATGGCTATCTCACCCACAACAGCGCTGGGATGCGTCAGTTTGACAGTGAAGATGCGATCGCCGCTACCGCTAAAGACAACCTCTGGCAACAGGATGCGGAAGGCAACTGGCGCATTGATCCCGAACGAGATGTGTTGCGGATGGCTAACCACACTCGTGTTTTCCACCACAAGCCCACCTTGCAAGAATGTACTGATGCAGTTCGCAAGCAGTTTTACTCTGGCGAAGGGGCAATCCAATGGGCGGGAGAGGCGATCGCCCGTTCCAACAATGATGTCTTAACCACCCCTGAGTTGAAAATAGCTTTCTTGCAAGCCTATGACCAGGGTAACGCTCGGCAATGGCTGCAAGTGCAATATCCTCAGATGCCAAAAAATGAGCTAGAGCATCGCTTAGGAAGGTATGGGCTAAATCCATGCGGAGAAATTATAGGGGAAAATTTCCACTGCAACTTGTCTGAGATTCATCTCAACCAGTTAGATCCACTCAACTTCAAAGACCAGGAAGAGGCCTTTACAGCGGGTGCGCTATCAGTTGCGGGTTTGCTCAACCACCAGTTCGGTGAGGCTCGCTATCAAGAATCGCGACAGCTAGACCCGATCGTCGGCGTTTCCTTCACCGGACTGTTTGACTTCTTTGTGCATGCCTTTGGGGTTGAGTGGCTGCACTGGTGGGAAGAAGGGCGTCCTGATACGATCACAGGACTGCAATTTAAGCAAAAAGAGCAGGAATACCTCAGTCGCTGGAAGGCAATAGTGCATCGGGTCGTGAGAGAGTATTGCGATCGCCACCATCTCCCTCGCCCCAACCGCTGCACCACAGTGCAACCTGCGGGCACTAAGAGTTTGCTGACGGGTGCGAGTCCGGGCTGGCATCCGCCCAAAGCTCAGCGCTTTCTACGGCGGATTACCTTCCGCAAGAATGATCCGGTGGCCCTAGCTTGCTATGAGTATGGCTATCGCCTGATCCCATCCCAATCGGATAAAGATGAAAATGGCAGGTTGCTGGACGATGCCTTTGATCCCCGCTGCACCGAATGGTTAGTCGAAATTCCGGTGGAAGTCTCCTGGGCTAACCTGCCAGGAGCCGACCAAATCGATATTTCCAAATTCTCGGCATTGGCTCAAACTGACTTCTACATGCAAGTCCAGAAGTATTACACGGCCCACAATACCTCTGCCACGATTGAGCTACGGGAAAGCGAAATTGATGCCCTAGCCACTCGGCTGCATCAAGCCATCGCATCGGATGAAGGCTACATCTCAGCAGCATTATTGGCACGGTTTGATGATTTACAAACCTTCCCCCGCCTGCCCTTTGAACCCATCACCAAACAGGAGTACGAGCGCTTTTCCGCAGAGGTGTTGGCACGACGCCAGACTGATAATTTCCATCGGGTCTTGAGCCGGTATGATTCTGGCGAGATGCTGGAAGCAGGGCCGGCCGGCTGCGATAGTGATAAGTGTATGCTGCCTGAACAAAAGCAATAGTACTCGCTGGCAATAGCACTCGCCATCTTGCGAGTTCAGTGAATATTTTGAGTTGAAAAGGAGAGCGATCGCTCTCCTTTTTTGAGCCTTGATTTTTTGAGTCTTGATTTTTTGCAAGGAAGCAGGTCTTGATATGAACGCTACAAAAATGCTTACGAGAGGGGGGTTAACTTAACTTGAGGCAGGTGCCTGCTAAGTTCTTGAAGCAGGCGATGGGCTTGGTAGTCGTACAACGAAAGTTCGATCGCTCCTGGCAAATTCTCTGTGAAAGCTCTAGCTTTAGCCAGTTCACAACCGGAAATTCGGTATAAAACATTGCTACTATCTTGCTGAGCACCCTGAGTGATCAGTTTTTCAGCTTCCAGCCGCCAACGACGAGGGGGAGACATTTCTCGGTGCTCAATTCGACGTAGACCATTGATAGAAGCCAGAAGAATCAAGCGATCGCCTACCTGCAACTGCCGATCATCGGAGGGCATCAGCAATTCAGTCGGATCGCCGGTTGGATTGCCCCGCTTTACCCGTTGCTGAAAATGGGAACCACACCGTAGCCATAGGCAACACGGGAGAGCAGTTCTCCAACTAAGGTGTCATCTGCCTCAATCGTGTATTCTGTCACCAGAATAGTTTGATTATTCAGGCGAAACAACCCCAAAATATTTTCACCAAAAGCTGCTCCAGCAAAGGCTTCTGCTGATAATCCATAGGCAGAAAGCGCTTTCGCATCTGGCAGTAAATTTCTCAAATTATCGCTGAAGCGCTGGTCATAAGTCCGAACCACTAGCCCAATATCGCGGTTGATTTGTTGAGCCGCTTCACGCGCCATCAACGCCACTTCCAGATTAAGCATTTGATCTTCTGTAACCACAATCACGCTTTTAGCAGCAGCCAAATTCACTTTAGCGAGTTCCATCACTGGCTCACCCACGAGCATCGGCACTTGATTCAGTAAGGGTATCGATTCTAGGGGCCCGTGATAGCAACCAGAGGATGCTTAAATTCTTTTAGCAAAACAGCGACTCGTTGCCCAACTCGCCCAAACCCTACCAGCACAATATGATTTTCTTTGGGTAAACGCGGACGTTTCCGTAGAAAATCAAATCGGGAGCTGAGCAAGCTATCAGTAATTAGCCCCAAGACACCCAAAACAGAGGCGAGGCTGGCGATTGTCACGAGGAGACAGAAAAACTGCACACCAGGCGGCACCGTCAAAGGTGGATCAGTCAACCCGCCAAATATGTCACCATAGCCGCCCAACAGCAGAATTGCTGCCGTTGATGCTGCTCTACCCCAACCCATTTGGGGGATCGTGGTTACCAGCAACCCCATACTTGTCAACCAAAGCAGAGCCGCGAATAACAGTCCTGCCCCTACAACCTGACGGACTCGGTGGGCATTAGTCCAGTGCCAGAATTGACTTAAATTTTGCTGCAAGCCTCGCTGCGCGATCTCTTGGAGCATTTGCTGAACTTGCTGCCAGGGCGTTTCAATATTAGATATATCGGTGGGCGATCGCTCTGTTGACTGCCCCACCACTTCGACATAGGCTACCGTATCACCCGGTTTGATCTGCGTATCAGTCTGCCATTGATAAAAGGCCTTGGCGGGCAAATCGCTACTGGGTGCCTGATAACTCAAGAGCCGATAAGTTTTCTTATGGAGTGCAGAGGCAAGCGCACCATCAAACCGGTAGTCTCTAGGCTGAACCTGCTGTTCTACCACCTGAAACCGCACATTGCCCCCGTCAAAGCCAATGTCAAAATAGCCCAAGATCCCACCTTGTAAGCCTGCAAGGGCAAAAGCTGCTGCGGGCAGCTCGGTCGGCTCAAAGGCCACAAAATTTCCGAGCTTTTGCTTGAGCAGTTGATTCAAACTTTGCCGAGAAGACCGAACCACTAGCCGCACTTTCGGGTTGAGCCTTCGAGCGCGATCGCGGTTTCAATATTAACGCTTTCATTGCTGGTGACTATAACAATCGCTCGACACTCCTCTATCCCAGCCCTCAAAAGCACCTCATCATTGCGACAATCTCCAATAATCGGTTCCTCGGTCAGTAAACTTGGCAAGTCATGTACTTCCCACTCATCGCGCTTGAATTTATCGATCGCTGTCACATGCATCTCAAATTCGCGCAAGGCAAATCGTTTCAGGTTCAGAACGCAGCTACTGCCCCAAGTCACCTAGCCCCAAC
>JAAUOQ010000246.1 GCA_012034795.1 Leptolyngbyaceae cyanobacterium CRU_2_3 | reverse complement strand
TGATGGCATAACGCATCGATCGCGGATCGAATTTCTTATCATCCAGGTTAAGCTGGTTGACCACGATATCTTTGACGAGGCTTTGAGCATCTGACTCATCAAAAATCGAAAAGCTTTTAGTCCACTTAGCCCCTTGGGGACTTTCGTACTTCTCAATGTCAAACCGCAGGATGCGGGAACAGAGGGCGTGAAATGTGCCAATCCAAAGTTCTTTGGTGATAGTTTTGTAGACTTGCGATCGCAATTTAGTTTGTTCACTGGCTGAAAGGGCTTCTAATTTCTTGCCATGTTTTGCTGCTGCTTCCTGTTCGGCAAATAGCTTTTCGATCCGCTCTTTCATTTCCTTGGCGGCTTTGTTAGTGAACGTCACCGCCAAAATATTTTCTGGATCCACTCGATGAGTCAGCACCAGATTGGCAATTCGGTAGGTCAAGGCTCGTGTTTTACCAGAGCCTGCTCCTGCCACGACCAGCAAAGGGCCGCAGTAATGTTCGACGGCACGACGCTGGGATAGATTGAGGTGGCTGAGGAAATCGGCAGGCATGGTGGGTTTGGGGGAGCGTGGAGAGTGGGGAGAGTACTTAATTCTTCCTTTATCTTTATCGTAGTCAAGAGTACCGTATCTGCCGTCTTCCTGGATTGTCCAGAGGCGTTTCCTTTCCCTGGGTCTAGGGATAACTTAATGATTACGGCAATCTGGGGAACTGATCCGGGATGGTTTCAGTCAGGAAATATACGGAGCCAGTACGGAACCCATACGGAACCCATACGGAGCCAGTACGGAACCCATACGGAATCCATACGGAACCCATACGAAATCCATACAGAACCGGTGGAAAGCGCTCGGCGCTCCGCAGACATTTTTTCAAAATAAACCGACATTCCCCTAAAGTTTGCATCTAGGAAGATTTTGCCATGACATCTACCAATCCTGCCCCACTTAAATTTTTACCAGGTGTTTCTGCACCCCTTGCGGCCAATGCTTTTCCAGAAGCGATCGCCATTGCCGATATGAATCGAGATGGCAAAGTTGATTTGCTCATGGGCAACGGGAACGAGCCGATTGGCACAGCATCGCTCTTTTTAGGGAACGGAGCCGGGGGTTTTGGCAACCCCATTACCTTTGCAGTGAACGGAGCCGATCCCGAAATGATCGCGATCGCCGATCTCAGCAATGATGGCATCCCAGATTTGGTGACGGCTAATGAACAAACTGCGGGTAGTGTTTCGGTGATGTTGGGTAGTGGCAATGGCAGTTTTGGGGCAGCAGCGACGATTGCAGTTGGCAAAGATCCTCATCAGGTAGCGATCGCGGATGTGAATGGTGATAAAAAACTGGATCTGGTGACGACTGACACTGGTAGCAGCAGCGTTTCTATATTGTTGGGCAAGGGTAACGGCACCTTTGGTAATGCTACCAGCTACACTACTGGTCAATCGACCCAACCGGTTGCTGTAGCCATCGGTGACTTTAATGATGATAATAAGCTGGATCTGGCGATCGCCAGCCACAATACCAATAAAGTTGCCATTTTGCTGAACAACGGGGATGGGAGCTTTGCTGCCCCTACCACGGCTGTGGTAGGGACTTCGCCCTACAGCATTGTCACTGAAGACCTCAACCATGATGGCAAACTGGATTTGGTGACAGCCAATTTCGATTCGGCTAATCTTTCTGTTTTACTGGGCAACGGCAACGGGACCTTTGGCCCCGCCACCCAAATTGCTGTAGGCAACGGGCCAGTTTCGGTGGCAGCCGTCGATCTCAATGGTGACAACAATAAAGAACTGGTGGTGGCTAACCAAAATTCTGGCACCCTTTCTGTGCTGCCTGGCAATGGCAATGGCACCTTTGGCGCTGCTACCGCTTTAACAGTCGGCAATCAGCCCTATACAGTAGCTGTGGGTGATTTCAATAACGATGGCAAGTCTGATTTAGTCACAGCCAATGCGGGTAGTCACAATCTATCCGTATGGCTAAACCAAACCTGCCTGGTAGTGCGGGAAGGCGAAATGATTGATGGTTCCCTGGAAAAAGTAGTTTCGATGACTGCCAATCTGACTACTGCGACGCTACTGCTCAATGGCAGCACTGTCACTACCTCTAATATTGCTGGCGGGGTGAATGTGATGGGTACCCAGGTCGGCGATAAGATCATCGGCAATGTTCAGGAAAACACGCTAGATGGACAAGGCGGCGATGATCAAATTACGGGTTCCAAAGGCGATGATCGGCTGATTGGCGGTGCAGGCAATGATACCTTAAACGGGCAAGCCGATGATGACACTCTGATGGGCGGAGCCGGGAACGATCGCCTTAAGGGTGGAGTTGGCAACGATGAGTACCTGTTTAGCATGAAGGGCAGCTTTACTCGTGCAGGCATGGGAGTGGATGAAATTGTTGGCTTTCAAAAGGGACGCGATCGGATTGGGTTGGATCAAACGACCTTTGTGGGGTTGGAGCGCAAAGGACTCTTTGGCAGACGGCTTTCGTTTGAGGCTGTAGGTAGCCAACAACAGGCTGAAAAAAGTTCTGCCCTGATTACTTACGATCGCTCCACTGGTAGTCTTTCCTACAACCAAAACGGCAAGGATGCAGGGCTAGGCTCTGGCGGCTTGTTTGCAACGCTAAGTCGGGCGATCGATCTGAATGTCTCTGATTTCGTGATTCAACGATAATCTTGGCTGCGCTAGCGATCGCTTCCTCCTGAAAAAAGTCGGCGGTGGCTATCTCTCCTACCATTAGGTGCTGATGGAATATCTGGCACAACAGTAAGGGCAATATGACATGATGGGTAGTAAGCAGCGATCGAGTAAACTCTAATGAGCGCCTATCAAAACATCCGTCACCAAATTGAAAACTTGACCCTGAATGAGCAGCTGAATTTACTGATGGAGTTGGGGGTACTCTTGCGTCGTCAAACTCTTCCGGATTCGGATCGTCGCAGCATTCTAGAACTGGAAGGGTTGGGCAAGGAAATTTGGCAAGGAATTGAGGCCCAGAGCTATGTGAATCAGGAACGCGATTCATGGAATGGATAGCCCGACTACAAGGGCAGAAGGTGGGTTTAGATACCGCACCCCTGATTTATTTCATTGAACAAAACCCGATCTATTTAGAAAGAGTTCGTTCCTTTTTGGAGCGATCGATCGCGGAGAGTTTCAAGTAGTCACATCCACGTTAGTCCTCACAGAGGTTTTGGTTCATCCATTGAGAACAGGCAATGCAGATCTAGCGCAGCAATATCGCGACATTCTTATTTTATCAAACCCATCTCACGATTTTCCAGTTTCGTTAGCGATCGCTGAACGCGCTGCTCAACTTAGAGCAAAACACAATCTGAGAACTCCAGATGCAATTCAAATTGCCACAGCCTTGCAAGAAAATGCCGTGTTTTTTATCACCAACGATACCCGCTTACCTGCTATTTCTGACTTAGAGATTCTAGTGTTAAACAAACTCTAGCGATCGCATCTCCTGGAACTACGCCCAATTTCTGGGCTTTGCTAGCGATCGCTTCCTCCTGAAAAAAGTCGGCGGTGGCTATCTCTTCTATCATCGGATGCTGATGGAAGACTTGACGCAGCAGTTTTTAGTTCTGCGCTTCTCGCTTGGCATCTGCCAGGCGATCGCTTGAAAACACAGTTGGGATGTCGTCTGGAATCAACGTTGTCAGCAATTCATCGGTAAAGTCAGATAGCACTGCTAAGCGATTGGCTTGCCGTTCGATGCTTTTTTCAAACAGGTTACGAACCAAACGAGCATTGCCAAAGTTTTTATCGCGATTGGCGTAGAGCGTTTCAAGCAACTGCCTTAGTTTGTCTTGGGTTGCTGGAGTCAGCTTGAAATGGCTTTTGCCCGCCATGCTTTCAAAGATGGACAGCAGTTCATGAGGGGCATAGTCATTGAAATAAAAGTAGCGATTAAAGCGCGATTTTAAGCCTGGATTCGATTCAATGAAGGTGTTCATTTCGTCAGTGTATCCAGCCACGATGACAACGAGGCGATCGCGATAATCTTCCATGCGTTTTAGCAAAATATCGATCGCTTCTTGCCCAAAATCGCGACCGCCTTCGGCTGGAACTAGCGCGTAGGCTTCGTCAATAAACAGCGCTCCATCCAGAGCAGAAGTCACCAGTTCATCGACTCTTTTGGCAGTCTGACCAATGTAGCCTGCTACCATGCCAGAGCGATCGGTTTCGATTAAGTGACCTTGGGACAAAAAACCTAATCCTTGGAAAATCCGGCTAATCAATCGAGCGACAGTGGTTTTTCCGGTTCCTGGTGGGCCACAGAAGACAGCATGGAGGGAAACAGGTGTTTTTGCTAAGCCGCGATCGGCCCGAATCTTCTGAACTTTGAGAAAATTGGCGAGAGTGGTCACTTCCTCTTTGATGTTCTCCATGCCCACCAAATTATGTAGTTCAGCTAATGCATGCTCCAGAATCTGAGCCAGTTCGTCTGAAGTTTTGGCAGGTTCAGCGTTGGCAGGAGTCACGGGGTCAGATACTTTTGGGTCAGGCGCTTTTGGCTCGTTCGTTTGGGAAGATTTTGGCTGCGCGTTGGCAGGCGAGACGGGAGACTGGCTCGTATTTTTTGGAGTGATGGGGGTTGTGGGGGCTGTAGGAATAGAGGTAAAGCCATCTTGGTAGCTATTGAGGGGTTGATAGGAGTGCAGAAGTTGCCAAATTTGCGATAGAGCATCCATTTCTTGCATCGAAATATTGCCATCGGCTTTGACCACCACTTGGGCAAATCGATAGATCGCATTGATGGCTGCATCTAGATAATGGGAGCCTTTTTCCTGATCATATTGATTCAGAACAGAGGGCAACATAAAATGCTGATTGGCTGGTTCGTTGCCTGTCAAATCCAGAAGAATTTGTAGGGTTAGCTTTTGATATTGCCGTCGAATGTCTTCAGAAAATTCCCAAGACTGAAGAGCAATCCTCAGCTTCTCAGAATCCTGTTTGATCAAAGCGTACAGGACTAAATAGGACAGTAATTCATTGGCAGTGATTTCGTTGTCGCTGCGCCCACAAAGCCGGACAATTTTTGCCAAATCAACGAGGACAAGATCAGCAAACTTTGGATCTAGCTCCAGAATAGGAACCAGAGATTTATACAAAGAATTGGCTTCTTGCTTGACCAATCTAGAGTTTACCAGCTTCTGAAAGTCCACACGAGCATCCTGAGTGAAAGTGAGCGATCGCCCAATTGATGTTATCTTAACTGCTGAATGATTTGGGCGATCGCCTCAGCTTGCTGGGAGTAACCTGTATCGGTCAACACAGGTTTTGCATCATCAATGGAGAGGTTAATCTCCAGATCAATCCAAGATTTACAGCCCCCGTATTCTGCGCGATAGGGAATCAAGTGTGCTTGGGGTAAGGCATAGACTCGCAGCAGCAGCACCGATAAGGGGGAGCGAGGTTTCCACTTCAGCCGTTCTGACACAAATGCCGCATTCCAAATTTGAAAAGGGAGTAGCGCTTCTATGACCACTGCTTCACTGACTTCAAACCGATGGGTAATGTCTGCCCAAGCCTGAATAGCCACGGCTTCCGGATGCCAACCCGATTGTACAGCCTGCACCTGGTCAGCATAGTCTGGTTTCAGTAGATGGGGCTTTTGATGTTCGTAAGTGGGGTAAAGCCAGACTGGGGAATGGGCGATCGCAAAGGCTCCTCCAGGTTCTCGAATGCCGCCCTTCCGCAATAACACAATAGTTGTTCCATCGGTGAGGGCATCTACGGTGACGGCCCATTCTTTGAGGGCTGAGGTAAGCAAGGGTTGAGGCATCAGTTAATTTTGCTAATCACTCTACTGATTGGCGATAGTCAGGACTAGCTTAATCTTAGTCAGGCTTGATCAGGTTGAATCAGCTTTCCAGCCCATCTCTTCAAGGTGGCATTGCTGCCCCACGACCACGATACTGACATCAGGAGCAGGGCAAACAATTTTAATGCTGTCAGCGGAGGCGGCAACCACTAAACAGCCTGTTAATACTTGTGGGGGGCGATCGCACCTCATTCGCTGTCCGGTTTTCCAACGCATTGTCGTTCCTCCATCCTCTGTTTCAATGATTCAACAGAAAGCAGGCGAATACCTCATGCGGTTAGTTAGTCTGAATGGGTGAAAATGTATGGGGTGAAAATGCATGAGATGAAAAAGAAAAGACTGACTCAATAAATCGGTCAGCCTTTAAGCGTGAATTTTAGTTGTTGCGTTTTCTCAGACGGAAGAAACCCAAGCTGCGCGTTCCCAATGCGGCAGGTAGGCATAAAGATATCTACAAAACTCAAATATCCTTTCCAGAAAGCAGTGTAACAGGTGACACAGATTTTTGTTATTAAACTTTAAGCTAAATTCTGCCTAACGGTATAACTTGGCTTAATCACATGCTCAGTTAAACCACTGGGTTTGACTGGCAAGACTCAGTAGATCGCAAATGGGTTTTTGGGGCGCGCGTCGCGCGCCCCAAAAACCCAAAAATCCTGGTTTTCTGCCCGCGCAG
>JAAUOQ010000245.1 GCA_012034795.1 Leptolyngbyaceae cyanobacterium CRU_2_3 | reverse complement strand
GCCAAAAGCCGATTGAGCAAGGTGGCGATCGCCTGTGAATCACCATTTTTCGCAAGTTCTGACAGATTGGTCTGAGTCATCTGATCAACATACAACTCAATAAAGCTCAATAAAGCTCCACTAGAAGCTCCATACAAAAAGCTCAATTTTGCTCTACATTAAATCACCCAATGCCCTCTTCGGCGCAGCAATTGTTCTCTTAACGCATCTTTCAGTTGATCTTCAGAGAGGAGGTGCTCTTCCATCAATAACTCACCTAGTTTCTTATGGCAGAGGAACTGAGAGCTTAAAGCCGCTGCCAATTGGGACGGTGATACGAGTCTATTTTTAATCAAAATCCAACCCAGTTTGGCACAGCCGCGCGCAGTATAGGTTGGTGTACTGCTCACTAGATTAGCTTCTGTAGAGGGTTTGAGGTCTGCCAGTAGGGGGTAACGAGGTGACATACACAATGCTCCTGAAATCAAACAGGTTAATCAGCCAGGAATTGAGAGAGACGGTGTAACCCAGATAAAACACCGATCGTTCTCACACATTATTCGGACTTATAAACTATTCGGATTGAGCCGCAAATATTATGCAGATGTTGCCCGCTAGCTTGGTGTCTCTTATTCCATATTTCTGCCCAGATTTCTCCCTTTACCCCCCTCACAACCTGTCTAAATTTGGGGTAGCTTGGTAAAGGAGCAGTCTATTTGACTGAGATTTTTGAAAGTTAGTGCAAAATATACTAGTTATGGATGAAGAGCAACGGCTGGAGTACTCTAAAGAGTCGGTGGCTGAACCCTCCTCGAAGCCTATAGAAAAGATGGAAAGCGAGCCAATGTCTTCTGAAACAAACCTACCAACAGATTCAGACGCAATGCCAGAGGAGTCTGCGATGACTGAGGCTGTAGATCAAACACAAGAGTTTGTACTTGATCCTGAAATTGAACCTTTTGACCTCAGCCCAGAAGACCCGGCTGTAGCCGAAAACTTGAGCGAATATGTTGTCAGCGAATCAACTTCTGAATTAGAGGCAACGATCGCTGAGCTGAGTCAAACGATCGAATCTCTCAAAGCCCAGCTAGAAGATCGATCTGGGCAATATATGCGACTTGCGGCAGATTTTGAAAACTATCGCAAACGTACCCAAAAGGAAAAAGAAGAGCAAGAACAGCAAGTGAAATGCACCACCGTCAAAGAGCTACTGCCTGTAGTAGATAACTTTGAGCGGGCACGGGCGCAGCTTAAGCCACAAACTGATTCGGAAATGACGATTCATAAGAGCTACCAAGGGGTTTACAAGCAGCTGGTAGATGGCTTGAAAAAGCTGGGGGTTTCTCCGATGCGGGCTGAAGGTCAAGAGTTTGACCCTAATCTGCATGAAGCTGTGATGCGTGAAGCAACAGAAGACTTCCCTGAAGGCGCTGTGATGGAAGAATTGATGCGGGGTTATGTAATCGGCGATCGCGTTTTACGTCATGCCATGGTGAAAGTTGCGGCTGCTCCAGAATCTCTAAACAATTCTGAGAACGAAGCTACTCTCTAACTAATGAAAAATCTAGCCAAATAAGCGGGCTGGACGTTTTAACCCTACTATTGATTACAAACTCCGCTCTGAAAATCTTGAGCGCATATTGATAATATTTCTGGACAATTGCGGAATACTCTCCAGAGATGGGATGAATTCATCAGCAATTTTGCGCTCATCACTTAGAACTGTATCCAGCCGCGAATTATGGGAAAAGTCATTGGCATTGATCTAGGCACAACTAACAGTTGTGTCGCGGTCTTAGAAGGCGGTAAACCTGTTGTCATCTCCAACTCTGAGGGAGGACGAACAACCCCTAGCATTGTTGGATTTGGCAAGACTGGTGAGCGGCTGGTTGGGCAACTCGCCAAACGGCAGGCAGTCACCAACGCTGAAAATACGGTATTCAGTATTAAGCGGTTTATCGGCCGTCGCTGGAATGACACCGAAATTGAGCGGAGTCGGGTTCCTTACACCAGTGTTCGCGGCAAAGACGATACAGTAGATGTCCAAATTCGTGGGCAAGCTTACACGCCCCAAGAAATTTCAGCTATGATCCTGCAAAAATTAAAGCAAGACGCTGAAAATTACTTAGGCGAAGCAGTTACACAAGCGGTGATCACGGTTCCAGCCTATTTTACAGATGCCCAAAGACAAGCAACTAAAGATGCAGGGACGATTGCTGGCTTAGAAGTTCTACGAATCATCAATGAGCCAACAGCCGCTGCCCTCTCCTATGGTCTAGATAAACAAGACCAAGATCAAACGGTTTTAGTATTTGACTTAGGGGGTGGCACGTTTGACGTTTCCATTCTCCAACTCGGTGAGGGTGTATTTGAAGTCAAAGCAACGTCTGGTAATAACCATTTGGGCGGCGATGACTTTGATAACGTCTTGGTGCGTTGGCTCATGGATAATTTCCGAGAGCAGGAAGGGGTTGACTCTCTACCGATAAAATGGCGCTGCAAACGTCTGCGAGAAGCGGCTGAGAAAGCCAAGATAGAGCTATCTACTATGCTGAATACCTCGATCAATCTGCCATTCATCACAGCAGATGAGTCAGGCCCTAAGCATTTAGAAATGGAACTGACACGAGCTACGTTTGAAGAGTTGGTTGGTTCATTGATCCAAGCCACAATTGAGCCGGTCATGCAATCTCTAAAAGATTCTGACCTTGCTCCCGATCAGATCGATCGCATTATCTTAGTAGGGGGTTCAACCCGGACTCCAGCCGTCCAAGAGGCAATTAAGACTCACTTTAAGGGCAAGATGCCCGATCGCTCTGTCAATCCGGATGAAGCGGTTGCTTTGGGTGCTGCCATTCAAGCAGGTGTTTTGGGTGGCGAAGTCAAAGATTTGTTACTTCTTGATGTCACGCCCTTGTCCTTGGGCATTGAAACCCTAGGTGAAGTTTTTACTAAAATCATCGAGCGTAACACCACCATTCCTACTAGTAAAACTCAAGTTTTTTCAACGGCAACTGATGGACAAACCTCTGTTGAGGTTCATGTATTGCAGGGAGAACGAGCTTTAGCAAAAGACAACAAAAGCCTGGGTAAGTTCCAGTTATCAGGTATCCCACCTGCCCCCAGAGGTGTTCCTCAAATTGAAGTGACATTCGAGATTAACGCCAACGGTATTCTGCAAGTGGCTGCGCGTGACAAAGGGACTGGACGTGAGCAGAGTGTAATGATCTCTAATACAGGTGGGCTAAGCGACGCTGAAATCGAGCGGATGCGTCAAGAAGCTGAACTATATGCCGAGGACGATGATCAGCGTAAGCAAATTATTGCCCTACGCAATCATGCAGATACGTTGTTCTACAGCTATGAGTCTACTCTGCGGGATAATGCAGCGTTGATTAGCGATGATTTGAGGGCTACAGCCACCCAACGAGGTGCAGAATTGCGATCTGCTATTTCCGATCGCTCAGCCACGGCAGAAGTTTTGCAGCAGTGCATTGATGGCTTACAGCAAACGCTGTTGTCCATTGGTGAAGCGGTGTACAATCAGTCTCAATCTGCCACCATTGATGCAACCTACGCTGCTCCAACCGAACAGGATAGTTTTGGAATGGCAGGATATCCAGAGGTGGAAACTGCCGCACTGGAAGACTATGCTGATTTCGCCAACGATGAAACTGTCACAGCAGATTATGAAGCAGTAGACTAAAAACTGCTAAGCGATCGGTTAGTCTAGGATGAAAGTAAGCA
Organism: Leptolyngbyaceae cyanobacterium CRU_2_3; assembly: GCA_012034795.1. GTDB lineage: Bacteria > Cyanobacteriota > Cyanobacteriia > Elainellales > Elainellaceae > Drouetiella. The sequence goes on along the minus strand of JAAUOQ010000245.1, from coordinate 2,805 downwards.
ATCAGGAGATTCGGTAATCCAGCCTTGTTGTCCCCGGCTGGATACGTTTATCCTTAAAGCTAATACTCCCTTTAAATCCCCTAATCCTCGAAACAGCGCCCTATGGCAGGTGACTACTACGAAATCCTTGGCGTTTCCCGTAGCGCAGACAAGGAGGAACTCAAACACTCCTATCGAAAGCTAGCACGTAAGTATCACCCGGATGTCAACAAAGATCCGGGGGCTGAAGAGCGCTTTAAAGAAATTAACCGAGCCTATGAGGTTCTCTCAGATCCTGAAAATCGGGCCAGATACGATCGCTTCGGAGAAGCTGGAGTGGGCGCTGGTGCTGGCGCTGGCTTCCAAGATTTTAGTGATCTGGGTGGCTTTGCAGATATTTTTGAGAGTTTCTTCAGTGGCTTTGGTGGTGCGGGTGGTCAGCAGCCCCAAGGGCGACGGCGCGGTGGTCCGGTGCGGGGAGATGACCTCCGCCTAGACTTGAAACTAGATTTTCGAGAAGCAATCTTTGGCGGCGAAAAAGAAATTCGCATCAGCCATCTAGAAACCTGCACAACCTGTAGTGGTTCTGGGGCAAAGCCAGGAACTCAACCTAGAGGGTGTTCCACCTGTAACGGGGCTGGGCAGGTTCGGCGCGCTACCCGTACTCCTTTTGGCAGCTTCACCCAGGTTTCAGTTTGTCCTACCTGTAATGGCAGTGGACAGGTGATTGAGGATAAATGTGAAGTCTGTAGCGGGAGCGGACAAAAGCAAGAAGCCAAAAAGCTTAAAATTACGATTCCTCCTGGGGTTGATAACGGCACTCGTCTAAGAGTCTCCAATGAAGGAGATTCTGGCCAGCGTGGCGGCCCATCCGGTGACTTGTATGTCTACTTGTTTGTGAATGAAGATGCAGAATTCCAGCGAGATGGCATTAACATCTTATCGGAAGTCAAAATCAGTTACTTGCAGGCAATTTTGGGCGATCGGATTGAAGTGAAAACTGTAGACGGATCTGTGGAAGTCAATATTGCTCCAGGAACCCAGCCCAATACTGTGATTACTCTAGAAAATCGAGGTGTTCCTCGTTTGGGCAACCCCGTTAGCCGAGGAGATCATTTAATCACCCTCATTATTGATATCCCCACTCGGATTCACGCAGATGAGCGAGAGTTGCTAGAAAAACTGGCGAAAATTAGGGGCGATCGCCTCAGCAAAGGAGGGGGGATCAACGAGTTTCTAGGAGGACTATTTCGGGGATGAATCTACTCACCTCACCCGATGCTCACCTCGATTTGCGCGGTACCCCCTGCCCCCTCAATTTTGTTCGGACTAAACTGCGGCTTGAGAAAATGCCACCTGGCGCACTTCTAGAAGTATTGCTTGACCCAGGTGAACCGATAGAGCAGGTGCCGGATAGTTTGACAATGGCAGGCTATAGCATTGAAAAGGTTGAAGACTGTTCCGGCTTTTTTGCCGTGCAGGTGCGTCGCCCTGATTTGGCAGGCTCCGAATGTTAAGCAATGAGTGACGCATTAGAAGAGATGCAGCTCAACCCTCAATCTTCAGGACTTGATCCTGTATTGGGGACGGTCTTAGCGGTGCAGGCAAATTACTACTGGGTGCAGTTGCATCCTCCTACTCCTCAAGCTCACCTCCTCTGTACCCGCCGCTCTCGTCTCAAAAAAATTGGGCAGCAAGTGATGGTGGGTGACGAGGTGCAGGTGGAAGAACCTGATTGGGCAGGGGGACGAGGCGCAATTTCTCAGGTTCTACCCCGCCAGACTGTGTTGGATCGTCCGCCGATTGCCAACGCCGATCAGATCTTGCTGGTTTTTGCCTTAGAAGAACCAACACTGGACCCGTCCCAGTTAAGCCGCTTTTTGATCAAGGCAGAGTCTACTGAACTATCTGTGCTGCTTTGTCTGAATAAAAGTGATTTAGTGACGCCGGAAGTTCAGCAGCGGTGGTGCGATCGCCTGAATTACTGGGGATATGCCCCTATCCTAATCAGCCTACGAGCAGGATTCGGCTTAACCGCACTCCAAGCCCAATTAATTGACCGAATGACAGTGGTATGTGGGCCTTCAGGCGTTGGTAAATCAAGTTTGACCAATCGGTTGATTCCTAAAGTTGATCAGCGAGTTAACGCGGTATCTGGAAAATTGAGCCGTGGACGCCATACAACTCGGCATGTAGAACTATTTCAGTTGCCAAGGGGTGGATTAATCGCAGATACACCTGGGTTTAACCAGCCCGATCTGACCTGTGTGCCCAGCGAACTTGCCCGCTATTTTCCAGAAGCTAGCCAGCGGCTAGCCTCAGACTCTTGCCAATTCAGTAACTGTCTGCACCGAGATGAACCAAATTGTGTGGTGCGAGGAAATTGGGAGCGCTATGAATACTACCTGGCGTTTTTAGAAGAAGCGATTGCCCATCAAGAAGCACTCGATCGTACAAGCCATGTAGATGCTTCTACCAAATTGAAGAACAAGGGAGATGGACAACTTCAATCAGAGCCGATGTTGGCGCGTAAAAAATATCGCCGCCCTTCCCGTCGCATGGAGAAACAGGACTTACAAAACCTCTGTCAAGATATTGCTCAATCCATCGCTGAAGACGATTAGCTGTCATGAGTTGTAACGGGTTGCCCTATTTTGGGAGTATCTATCTCTTGCCACTTCCGCTACAATCTCTTCTCAAAGGCTTGCTTCAAAAGAGAACCCTATGACGGATTCATCGATCGCACTTGAACAGCTTGTGGATATTATGGTACCGCTGATGGGACTGACCCTTGACCCAGAGCATCGACCGGGCGTTATTCTCAAT
>JAAUOQ010000244.1 GCA_012034795.1 Leptolyngbyaceae cyanobacterium CRU_2_3 | reverse complement strand
TTGGTGTAACAGCGATTGGAGAAACGTTTGAGGTGGCGATCGCCCGTGCCTATACCGCCGCCGCCGCAATCGAATTTTGAGGCAGCCTACTACCGTAAAGACATTGGACATCGGGTATTGAAAAGTCAGAAAAAATAATGCCGCGTAGGTAGGTTGATACAACTTGATACAATGTGAGGGATTAGGAGTAAAAATTTAGAAAAGTAAATTATCTTTAAATCACCCTTGTTAGCCCTGCTGATTCAAATTCGAGAAATCATCGCCCGCTGGTGGTCTGACTTTACCCTTCAGACGCGGCTGATGGCCGCTGCCACTCTAGTCGTGTCGCTGCTGATGAGTGGTCTGACATTTTGGGCAGTCAATACCATTCAGCAAGATGCCCGCCTAAATGACACACGGTTTGGACGAGACTTAGGGCTACTGTTAGCCGCCAATGTTGCACCTATGGTAGGTGAAAACAACCGCACAGAGCTGGCGCGCTTCTCTCGCAGTTTTTACGGCAGCACCTCTAGCGTCCGCTACATGCTCTATGCTGACGAAGATGGCGAAATTTTCTTGGGCATTCCGTTTTCAGAATCTGAGGTACAAAATTCTTTAACAATTCGGCGACGGATTCAGCTTCCTGAAAATTATGCCGAAAACGTGGATGAGCCGATGGTGCGTCAGCACATCACCCCCGATGGTGAAGTTACAGATGTCTTTGTACCCCTGAACCATGACGGCAAACATTTAGGGGTAATGGCAATCGGCATTAATCCCAATCCTACTGTGGTGGTCTCTTCTCACCTAACCCGCGATGTAACGATCGCAGTCTTCATCTCAATTTGGGTGATGGTGATCTTAGGAGCCGTGTTCAATGCTTTGATTATTACCAAGCCCATCAAAGAGCTATTAGTTGGGGTTAAAAACATTGCTGCCGGAAATTTTAAGCAGCGGATCGATTTACCGGTACGAGGTGAGCTAGGAGAACTCATCCTCAATTTCAACGAAATGGCAGAGCGGTTAGAGAGCTACGACGAACAAAATATTGAGGAGCTAACGGCTGAAAAAGCCAAACTGGAAACATTAGTTTCTACGATCGCCGATGGTGCTGTCTTACTAGACACCGATATGAATGTAATTCTTACTAATCCCACTGCCATGCGGATTTTTGGCTGGGAAAGCAGTGAGAAAATCATTGGTAAGAACGTTCTCTATCATCTGCCCGACGCCGTCAAAATTGAACTGACTCGACCGCTCTACCAGCTTGCTTCCGGCAGTGCTTCCACCGAACTCAAGGAAGGGGCTGAATTTCGTATCACTATTCCCGACCCGATCAATCGTACCGTGCGAATTTTGCTCAATACTGTATTGGATCAATACCGCGAAAACATTCGAGGAATTGCGATTACGGTGCAAGACATTACCCGCGAAGTAGAACTCAACGAAGCAAAGAGCCACTTTATCAGCAACGTTTCCCATGAGTTGCGAACCCCATTATTTAATATCAAATCATTTATTGAAACTTTGCATGAGTATGGGGAAGATCTGACTGAAGCAGAAAAGCGAGAATTCTTAGAAACTGCCAACCGAGAAACCGATCGTCTAACCCGTCTCGTCAACGATGTCCTCGATCTATCTAAATTAGAATCTAACAGACGCTACAATCTCGAACCTGTCGAAATCATCCAACCGATTGAGCAAACCCTGCGAACGCACCGACTCAATGCCAGAGACAGAGGCATTGAGCTAAATCAAGATATTCAGCCAAATTTACCTGCTGTTTTGGGTAACTATGACTTACTGCTGCAAGTGTTCTCCAATCTCGTTGGCAATGGCTTGAAGTTCACGCAATCGGGTGGGCAAGTCACCATTCGAGCCTATCTACTGGAACCAGAAACTACCCACCATCCATTGCCTACTCAAGTCAGAGTTGAGGTTGTGGATACAGGGATAGGGATTGACCCGGAGGATCAGCAAGCTATTTTCGATCGCTTCTTCCGAGTTGAAAACCGGGTTCACACGTTAGAAGGAACCGGCTTAGGGCTATCGATCGTTCGCAATATTATTGAGAAACATCATAGCCAGGTGCATCTAGCTAGTGAGGTAGGAAGAGGCACTACTTTTTGGTTTGATCTCAGTATCTACCAGGAGGGTGCTTCCTTGTTTGGTGAAAAACCGACTGTTCAGGACACGGTAGAAGTTCAAGAAGCAGGACTCAACACCTGAATCTATAGGTGTAACCCATTGTGAGCAGAACTGGTTGTGAGCAGTCCCATGCCCCTGAGTTTATTAGGGTGGCGCACCATTGAATAACTCAAAAACCTGTCGGCAAAACAGCTTCAGCTTCTCTTTCACTGGCTCCGCAGGTTCTGTAGTGCCTAAAAACTGCCAATTTTCCACAGTCGAGAGCCGCCATTGCTCGCCCGAATGGGTAAAACCTGCTGCCTCAACCCCGATCGCCCGGTGAGATCCTTCCACTGGATCTTTGTAGAAACGGATTTGCGTCAGAATACTGCGACTTTGAATAGAGCGACTCCAGCCCGGCAAATGAAACCCGATGTCAATAGAATCAGGATCGATCATTTCTCGCGTGTCTGGATCATTTGCCCAAGGCTTAAGGTCTGCCCGTGCATCCGGAAACTGTGCCTTAAACAAGGTAACAACGGCAGCAATTTTAGTCGCTACCTCTAGACCGATCGCTTGCTCTGCTGCATTCACTCCAATCACTCCTAGCCTTTGTCACATTATGTGTCGATCCCAACCGGAATGGGCAGTACTTGCCGATACGGTTCTTGAAATTGCCGATTAGAACCAAGAAAACCGAGTTTTTACTGAGGAATTAATCTAGGATTTCCCCGTTGAGTCAGAGACCAATGGAAAAGTTGCGGATGGTACGTACAGAAAAATAATCTGGCTCAGTCAGAATAATGGCTGAGGCTTGCCGCCATTATTCAGCAATTAAGCTGAATTCAGAGGTATAGGCTTTCAACCTCAAAGGGTTGCAAATTTAAACGCTAGGGTCAGTCTGAGATAGTTTTAGGGTGTATTTTCAAAGCAGATCATCCTTAAAACTGTCATAAGAGCTGTCACAAAATTATGACCTTCACAAAACCATGACTTTCACAAAACCATGACATCTCATCAAAGAGCAGATGCTTCATTCGACCAAATTATCACTCGGATTCCACCCGAATCAAAAGCCACCTTTACAGAGGATCAGTTAGATGCGCTCAAGCTTGCCTTCCGGCAAGTGAACTGGAAAAGTAATCATTTACTGGATATTCGCTTATCCATTCCCTTTTTAAGCGTGGTTTCTATGTTGTCTTTCTAGCGGGACCCGAACGTCGCTCTCAGCAACGATTGCGGGCTGAGATGCCGCAATATCATCGCAAAGCGATCGCAGGACTGACAATTTTGACGCTGGCATTGGGTGGGATCACAACACTCAGCTATGCTGGAATTCGCTTAACACTCCAAGCCTCCCAGCGAGATGAGGTTCATCCCACCGCTATTCCCTGGCTACAAACCCGAAGCGCCTGTGAAGAAACAGGGCGAATTTGGGACAACAATAACTGTTGGGATCAGGAACATAGCCCAGATTTCTAAGCAAACCTGAAAAATACACCATTATTTTGTCAACTGTGTATCACAAAGCTTAACTTAGCTCCTGCCCTTAACTCTTCCAAAAGAGGGAAGTGCGATCGCCCGTTCTCAGGATAGCTTCATGAATATACATAAGCGATAGCAAATCCCTGACAGATGCGTTAGCGTTGATGAAAGGCAAGCCACCCAATATTAACAGTAGATCTTTTTTGTTCATGAGCCTTCGTCGCTACAGGGCTAGGCAAAACGATCGCCAGTTTAAATGCGGTTTCGCTTCATTGATTTGCTGCAACCCGTTTTCAGGAGCAGGTCCCATGATTATTGCCAGGAAACCCGGAGTGAACCCGACTCGCAAGGGTTCTAGAGAAAAAGCTTTTGTTCTGTGGTTCGAGGAAGTAGGGATTGCTGATATTGCCTTGGTAGGCGGCAAGAATGCCTCTTTAGGCGAAATGATTGGGCAACTTGCCTCCCAAGGGGTAAACGTTCCCACCGGCTTCGCCACTACTGCCCACGCTTTTCGCTACTTCATTCAGCGATCTGGATTGGAAGACCCATTGCGCCAACTGTTGGCTGGATTGGATGCAACCGATATTGACCATCTCCAGGCGCAAGGACAACAGGCGCGATCGCTCATTTTTCATACACCTTTTCCACCTGAGATAGAGGAAGCGATTGTAGAATCCTACCTTCAACTCTGCCAGCGTTACGGAGCACAACAGGATATTTGCAATGTGCTGGACAGCGATCGCCAAGCAGATTGCCTACGTCATACGAGCGATGTGGATGTGGCGGTTCGCTCCAGTGCTACCGCAGAAGATTTGCCCGATGCTAGCTTTGCCGGACAACAAGAAACTTATCTCAACATTCGAGGCGTAAATGCAGTCTTAGAAGCCTGCCATCGCTGTTATGCATCTTTATTTACCGATCGTGCCATTTCTTACCGTGCCACTCACGGCTTCGACCACCTCAATGTCGCATTGTCAGTAGGCGTACAAAAGATGGTGCGATCGGATCTGGCTACCTCTGGTGTCATGTTCTCGATTGATACCGAAACCGGATTTCAAAATGTAGTGCTAATTACTGCTGCCTATGGATTGGGCGAAAACGTGGTGCAGGGAGCCATTTCACCCGATGAATACTACGTCTTCAAACCCACATTGAAAGCCGGTTTCAAACCCATCCTAGACAAGCGGCTAGGCACCAAAGATATGAGGATGGTGTATGAAACCGAAGGCGGCAAACTCACAAAGAATATGCCGGTCACAGAAAGCGATCGCCAGCAATTCGCCATTACCGACGACGAAATTCTCACTCTAGCCCGATGGGCCTGCGTTATTGAAGACCATTACTCGGCAGTTCAGAGTTGCTACACGCCGATGGACATGGAGTGGGCTAAAGATGGGCAAACTGGGCAGCTATTTATTGTGCAAGCCCGTCCAGAAACAGTGCAGTCTCGCAAATCTGAGCATGTCCTCCGCAACTATAAGTTGACCGATCAACAACTTCCTAAACCCCTGGTTATTGGTCGAGCCGTCGGGGATCTAATGGCACAGGGTAAGGTACGGACTTTAACAGGAGTCGATCAACTCAATCAGTTTCAGGCAGGGGAAGTTTTGGTTGCTGATAAAACCGATCCCGATTGGGAACCAATTATGAAAAAGTCCAGCGCCCTCGTGACCCAGCAGGGTGGACGCACTTGCCACGCTGCCATTATTGCGCGGGAATTAGGGATTCCCGCCGTTGTGGGCTGTGGAGATGGCATAAAGAGCTTGAAGGATGGACAAGAAATCACAGTATCTTGTGCTGATAGCGACGAGGGCAAAGTTTACCCCGGTTTGCTGTCCTATGAAGTAGAAGAAGTACAGCTAGATGAATTACCTCACACACGCACTAAGATTTTGATGAACGTGGGCAATCCCCAGGAAGCGTTCAGTTTGGCAGCTTTGCCTGCTAGCGGCGTTGGGCTAGCCCGATCAGAATTTATCATTGCCAATCACATCAAAATTCACCCGCTCGCCTTAATTTATTTTGACCAACTACGGGATAACGGAGCCAAGTGGGAAATTTCCCAGCTAACGGCACACTATGAACACAAACCCGATTTCTTCATCGATAAGCTGGCGCAGGGGATCGGCACACTGGCAGCAGCTTTCTTCCCCGATCCCGTGATTGTTCGGATGTCTGACCTCAAAAGTAACGAATATGCCAATCTGATTGGTGGCAAGCAGTTTGAGCCAGACGAAGAAAATCCCATGCTGGGCTGGCGTGGCGCATCTCGCTACTATGACCCGAAATATAGCGAGGCCTATGGTCTAGAATGTCAAGCCCTGAAACGGGTTCGAGATCAGATGGGATTGACTAATGTCATTCCGATGATTCCGTTTTGCCGTACCCCTGAAGAGGGGCGCAAGGTGATAGCTGAGATGGCAAAACATGGTCTGGTACAGGGCATCAATGGCTTGCAGGTCTATGTCATGTGCGAATTGCCCAGCAATGTCATTCTGGCAGACGAGTTTAGCGATATCTTTGATGGCTTCTCAATTGGCTCCAATGATCTGACGCAATTGACTTTGGGCATCGATCGGGATTCTTCCTTAGTCGCCCATGTATTCGATGAACGCAACGAAGCCGTCAAGACTATGGTGCGCGTTGTGATTCAAAAAGCCAAGGCGAAAGGGCGAAAAGTGGGGATTTGTGGTCAGGCTCCCAGTTGATTACCCAGAGTTTGCTGCCTTCCTGGTAGAGCAGGGGATTGATACCATTAGCCTCAACCCAGATTCTGTTGTGAAAACGCTGTTGGCGATCGCTAAGACTGAGGCTGCTCTTGAAGCCCGCTAGTCTTTCCAACCTTGGAGAACTACCAACCCATAACCTTACCTGACTCTGTCATCTTGCTTGCCTTGAAAGCAAGAAAAGCAATGACTTAGTGTGTTCTTATCAAGATCTTAAAACTAGATGTTTATTATTAAGGA
>JAAUOQ010000243.1 GCA_012034795.1 Leptolyngbyaceae cyanobacterium CRU_2_3 | reverse complement strand
GCTTTTACCTCTGTTTATAAAACGCTGATGTAATACTTTCTCTGTTGTACGGCGAAACTGGGTTGTGACGACAATCAAAAGGTCAAAAAAGTCAAATTAAGAGGCTTCCGGAGAGGCAATCCCTCCCGATAGAATGCCCGATAATTCCAGCACTCGTTCAGACCAAACTTTTGCCTGGTCAGCCATCTCGACCCGTTGAGCCGGATCTGCCCAGAGCGATCGCCAGTTGCGTTGCCATCTTGCCAGTTGAATCTGCATCGCCACCAGCTCGGCGGCGCTATCAATATCGATTTCGCTAGCAGTCCACTCAATGAACAACTTGCTCTCTTCAATCAAGCGCTCTACCGCTGCCTGATTGTCCACATGGTGAGAAAACGATGGAATGCGCGCCAAGTTTGCTGCCAGTCCACCCAGACGAGTCGGCAGGTCGTCCTGTAAATACCGTTCTTGCAGCCTTGTCCGATCTTGAATAACCTGATCTCTCATAGCCTGTCTCAGCCTCCCAGCAATTGGTGAATCACTTGAGCTACTTGTTCACGAATCCCGATATCTAAAATTTCCATCGATCGATTTTGGCGCGGACGGATGTTGATCAACGATTCATAGACAATATTCTGGGTAAAGGGGTTCCAGTTCGCTCCCCAAATTGCATCCTGCCTGCTGCCGTCGTCTAACAGTTCGGCTTCACAGTCTGCATGTAAGTAGCCCCCGCCTGCTAAAATTCTGCGATCGATATCGACTGCCACTTTGATGTAAACCCCCAGTTCCTCTAACATTGCCTCGACTTGTGCTTCTGTCGCGCGATCGCGGATCAGCAGGATCAATCGTTCCCCTCCAAATACCCAGCAAACAACCCCATCGAACAAATGATCTGTGGCTCCCTTGTGCTTACTTCTTCCTGTACTAAACACAGCCGATCGTCTTGGTAGAGCGCTACCACTAATTCTGCCAACTGCTGGTCATTGATGCCACTTCTAAGCTGCCGATTGATCTGGTCGATCGCTGACTGCCGCAAGGGATAACGATAAATTTGATCGATCGCCATCAGTAAATCTTTAGACTCAAACAAAGTCCCTCTCACTGCCTGAGCATGGCGCTTCAAGCGCTCGTAAGTCCGAAACCGCGCCCCTGAAGGACGACCCAACTGCCCCCTGTACTTTTCTCTTCTTCTAAAATCAGCTTTGCGCCCTGGGCCACTAACTCATGATGCTGCGGATCTCTGGGTCGTGCCGGGGTATCTGGAAGGCACTGCGCCAACCGTAAGATCGCAAGCTGCGACTGGGTAACACTCCTGCCCTGGCGATCGACGAGTGCTAGTGAATCATTACCTTCTGCCGTCTTCATATACAGCAACACCCCTTCTGGTTGGGTCGGTGTTGCCGCATGGTCGCGGGTGGAATAGACGACTGGAGCCAAATTCTCGATCGTCTTCTTCAACGCTGGATCAGCATCCGTAGCATTCTTCCAGATTTGATAAGCTTCCGATGTCAAGTCCACCTCGCTGTCTTCTGCGCCGTCATAGACCCCGGCTTTTTCGTTATACAGATCTAGAAATGTCTGTACATCCATCTCATCTTCAAAAAAGGTTTCATCCGTGCCCACGACTTCAGCATTCTCCTGTAAGCGCTGCCGCAATCGACTCCGAAGCCGGATGATCCGCTCCACGCCCTCAGCAGGCAAAAAGGAATAGCAAAGAATATTAGCTGCCGTTTGTCCAATGCGATCGACTCGCCCTGCCCGTTGAATCAATCGGATAATTGCCCAAGGCAAGTCATAGTTGACGATAATGGCACAGTCTTGCAGGTTCAAGCCTTCACTCAACACATCGGTAGCAATCAACACCCGCAATTCTTCATCTTTAGGGACTGATTTGCCGTTGCTCACCGGACTAAACTGCCAAGCGATCGCTGCCGGATTCTCTGAATTGCCCGTCACGCCATCAATCTGTGTGAGTCCGATTCGCTTTAGCTCTTCGCTCAAATAGCGAACGGTGTCCGCAAATTGTGTAAACACGAGCACTTTTTCATGGGGATGCTTCTGCGTCAGCAGCTCTACTAATGCCGCTAGCTTTGTATCTCGGTGAACCAGCCATTTACCATGCTGTGTCAACACTGTCGTCAGTGCCTTAGCGTCTGCCTGCAAGTCTTTCTTCAGGGAAGGCTTAAGTAGTTTTGACTGAATCCATTTGAAGCGGCGGTGATAACGGGTGGCATAGATTTTGTAGACTTGGGCGGCTCGCTGGCGATAGTCACTCTCAGCCTGATCAAGCACTTCTTCTGGCGTAAGATCGCCTTCTTCTTCAATCTCTGGATCGAGCAAGGTTGCCAGGATTGATTCTGCATCTTCGTCATTGTTGCGGCTGTCGAGTAGGGCAGCTTCCTGAGTTCCAATCGGCAAATCCAGCGTCTGCTCGATCGCATGTAGAAAAATGTAATTCCGCAAGATGTGGCGATCGATCGATTGAATAAAGGCGGGTCCACCACTTTCCAATCGCTTAAACAAGTTGGTGCGGCTAAAGCCCATTAACCGCTTCCCGGCCCGCGATAATCCTTTAATTTGCCGCTCTTCTGCCTCTGTTAGAGTTTTCCGTTTTGTCGAAGCGACATAGTTGCCCAATCCATATCGCGGTAGGTTTAGGTGATTAATCGTCTCTACCACCTCGTCCGAATACAGCGATGCATAGGGATCATTGCCTTCGCCCAGGCTAAATTTAATCGTCTGCGGCTGCCGGATCGGAAAGTAAGCTCGTCTGCCATCGGCAAACTCTAAATACGTCCGCGCTTCTTTGCCCAGTTCTTGTTCTAGGGGCAATGGTTCATCCAGCTTGGCACTGTCCGTCTTAGCGCTGTCCGTTTTAGCATAGTGTGTCTGAATAAAGCTGCGAGTGCGTCGCACCATGTACAGCCGCATCAACTCCCGCCAGTCATCTGGATGCTCACTCTGTTCAAATGCAGCCAGCGATCGCACCGGAGCCTGATGTCTGCGAATAAACTCTAGTTCGCCGCCAATTTCGCTGAGCAAGGCTTCTGGACGCACTCCTAGATCCTTGTCTTCTGGAACAAACAGCCGCAGTTGGGCAGATAAATCGAGATAGGTTTTGTTGTAAGGCGTTGCCGACAGCAGAATACAGCGACTTTCATTGTCGGCAATGTACTCTTGAATGGCTCGGTATCGCTTGCCCTCCCGGTTCCGTAGGTTGTGACTTTCATCAATCAGAACCACCCGGTAGCGCCGTAGATCTGGCAGCTCATTCTGGACGCGGCTAAGCGGCAATACTTTAGCTAAAAGGCGATAGCGATCGACGTAATCTTGCCACATGGAGACTAGCGTTTTGGGGCAGATGATCAGCGTCTCCAGGAAAAAGTCTTCCTGTAAAATCCGCGCTAGCGTTGCTGCAATTAATGTTTTCCCCAGCCCGACGACATCTCCGATCAACACGCCTCCCCGTCGATTGACATGATGCGCTGCAATTTGAACAGCTGCCCGCTGAAAGTCAAAGAGGTTATCCCCGACATCGCGGGGAATCCGATACTCCGATAGTCCAATTCGGGCTTCTTGAGACAGATGGTAGGCAATCTTAAGGTAGATGTGATGAGGCGGAATAAGGTCTTCCCTTGCCCAGCTTTGGTCAATCAGAGCAACCAACTCTTCGGAAATATCAAAGCACCAGTGGTCATTCCAGCGATCGTTGAACCACCGCTTTAGCTTGTCACAAGCATCATGGTCTAGGACATCTACATTTAGCTCGCCCTGATACTCAAGCCCTGAGAGGGTCAGATTGCTGCTGCCTAGAATGGCAACCGTTGGGTTGTTGCGATCGTTGCGGTGCGCCAGATAGAGCTTGGCATGTAGCGAATGCTTGAGGAATAGCTTGACAACGACTTTCTTTGCCTTGATTTGACGGCTCAGTCGCCGCAGCCCTGATTCCTCGTCATTAGTCGGAGTCCCGATCGTGAGTTGTTTCCGAAACTCTTCCGCAATCTGCCTTTTGAACTGAATGACTCGATTATTGTCAATGCCGTGTCCAGACGCTATTAAGGCTTTCGACTGATATAGCTCCTCTTGCGGCAGCGTCTGCATCCCGACTAGAAGGCGGCAAGCTTTGTCTCCACCCTGAAACTTTCCAATTAAATCATCGACTTTGCGCCAGCCCCTGAGATTGAAATATCCAACACAGAAATCAGCCCGTTCTGCAACTTCTAGGGCACTTCGTAATGTAGGGAGCAGATGCTGTTCTATATTGTCAAAAATACGTGGCATAACTGCATCTCAGTAGGCTGCACTGATACTACACTGAGTAGCATGAGGTTTTTCTCAAGCAACTAAATAAGACGAAGATTCAGGAATTCTCCTCCCGCCTCAGTTTCCTAGTACTCCAACATACTGCTGATTCCATTTTTGTGTGTAAAAATTTGTTGATAGCGAGAGCAGTGCTAAGAACACTTTTTAGCAAGAGCTTTTTCAGCGATCGCCCAAAAAACACATCCCACCGCACAACCGATCGCCTGGATTCCTCAACCTACTGATAAATAGCCCATTTACAAAAGCCGTTTACAACAGATTGAACCGCTGAAGCTGAGTTTCGATTGCCTGGGGCAAAAGCTTGTTCAGTTCAGTTTTGTTGCGGAATTGAATGCGGTTGCCACTGGGCACATCAAAAGAGAATTGTCCATTCATATCTGAGCGATCCATATGAGCCAGCAAAACTTGCTCAGTGCGCTTGCATTGCAGGGCATAGCCCACTTCTACACAGACTTTGGGGCTGGGGATTGGCTGGGGTGGGTTGCCATCGAGTTGTAGGATGGGTGTGCCATCGGCAATAAACAACAGGCTTTTGCGGATTTTTCGCATCAGGGTGCTGTTGAGGCGAATGGAGCCTTCATTGAGGCGATGTGATTCTTCTAGGGTGATGGGAAGGCGCGATCGCTTATTTAGCTTTTCTAGGACATTCTGAATCGACTCCCGCACTAAATCAGTCGATTCGGGGGTATTCGGTTTGATAGCAGAGAAAGACGGTTGGATCGAGATGCGCCAGGACATCTTGCTTCGTGAAATAAATCTCATGGCTAATCAGATCAATGTTGGAAATAGCATAGCCGCCGCTACCTTCGATGTAAAACTCGACAGTGTCTCCTTCTAAGTAGCGTTGAAACCAAGTGGTTTTTCTCACATCCTGGCTATCTTCGAGAAAATCTGCTCTCAAAGCAGACTTCAGCAGGCTGTTTTTATTGAGGCGAAGATCATGGGGACGTTTTTCTAGTTCACGGATCGGCTCATATTCCTGGATGTACCAAGCCTTCAACGCAATGATTGCCATGATGCACTTCTACTCACCTATCAAATGGGCTGTCTCGGAGACTCTAAAATCCTAGATTTTAAACGCAATAACAGCACCCAAACCTGGAACACTTAAAGAATTTTCCCTGTTTACATAATTCTATCTAGAGTTGAATGGATTGGCATCAGCCTTGCAATCTTGATTTTGCAATTAATGCAAACCCTATGTCATAGCTCTCTATATCACCAAGTAGGGAAGTTTCTTAAGTTTTGGTTGGATGCTGTTAGAGTCAAACGAGACAGATTCAACGTATTAGACAGCGTTATTTACCTCCGTTTTCTAACTGATTGAACTCCATTTAGATTCGATAGTTAAATCTGCCAAAGAAGCTTGGTTGCTTCATGTGTTAACTATAGAACCTTTTCTCTAGAAATAGGGTTATTGATACCAAAGTTTACTTGAATCGAGTGAGTCATTGACATTGGCTCAATTTTTCCTATAAAGCTTGTGGTTCTTACGAATTAGGGAGCATTGAGAATAGAGTTGCTTGACAAATTTGTACGCTAAACTCAATCTATATTTATCAGGATGATTAACGTTTTTATCAAATTGCAAATATAAGCTTCATTTGAGTAGTTGAGTTATTTTACTGCGCTACTTTCACTGCACTATAAATCAATTAACCCTGCAACTAACTCTGCTAGATCTGTCTAGATCCAGATTGTGGCTGTATTGAGATTTGTGAGTCTGATATTTCTAACGAATAGCGGGTTCATACCCTTAAGATATGGATACTGAGTTGAGATGAGCGGCAACTGTGGCAAGAGTCTATCTGGAGGGAATTTCGCGCCGCTTTAGCAGCACAATGGCGATCGCAGACATTACGTTTGAAGTCCCAGATGGGCAATTTTGGGTACTGGTAGGGCCATCAGGTTGCGGTAAGTCTACAATTCTACGGACGATCGCGGGTTTGGAAAGCGCAACTTCTGGTGACTTATATATAGGCGATCGCCTAGTTAACCAGATCCCAGCCCGTGAGCGGGACGTGGCGATGGTATTTCAAAACTACGCGCTGTACCCCCACATGACAGTGGCAGAAAATCTGGCATTTGGTTTGAAAATGCGTCAAGCCGATCGACAGTCGATTCAGTCTAGAATTGAAACCGCCGCTCAAGCCTTGAGTATTGATCATTTGCTCGATCGTAAACCTCGGCAGTTGTCAGGCGGGCAACAGCAGCGAGTGGCATTGGGGAGGGCGATTGTCCGTTCCAAGCCCCAAGCCTTTTTGTTAGACGAGCCATTGTCCAATTTA
>JAAUOQ010000242.1 GCA_012034795.1 Leptolyngbyaceae cyanobacterium CRU_2_3 | reverse complement strand
TGGGCCGGATGGTGCTGGAAAAACCACAACGTTTCAAATTTTGGCTGGCGTAATGACTGCCAGCGAAGGACATGTGCAAGTATTGGGGCGCAACCCCCGTGATGCGCGGCTAGGCATTGGCTACTTAACGCAGCAATTCTCACTCTATTTAGACTTGAGTATTGACGAAAACATTCGCTACAGTGCTGGACTGCGGCAAGTGCAGACGATCGCCTGGCTGAACGGCGCGATCGCTACCTGAAGCTGATGAGCCTGGAGCAGTTTGGCGATCGGCTGACTGGACAATTGTCGGGCGGCATGAAGCAAAAGCTGGCCCTCTGCTGTGCCTTAATTTCTCAGCCCGATATTCTTTTACTGGATGAACCAACCACAGGCGTCGATCCGGTCTCTCGGCGAGAATTTTGGGATGTGCTGGCAACGCTGGCAGCCCAAGGCGTGACGATTGTTGTAGCGACTCCCTACCTAGACGAAGCCGAACGCTGTAACCGGATTGCCCTGATGTATGAAGGTGAAATTCAGCAAACGGGTACCCTGCGCCAACTGCGGGAGACTCTAGGCTTACACCGTCTAGAAATCCGCACCGCTCGTCTGGCAGAAGCAGAGCAAGCGCTATCTCAAGCGATCGCCCACAACCAACAGGTTGAGGAAAACGCCCCATGCCCAGCCTTTCCTTTAGTGGATGTTCAATCCTTTGGCGATCGCCTTGATGTCCTTGTCCATGCTCACGATGCAGGTGCAGCCAAAGTTCAAAAAATTTTTGAACAGCATCACCTGCCACTCCAACAGATCGATCAGGCTGAAGCCACGTTAGAAAATGTGTTTGTGACTCGTTTACGCCAACAGGGAGCCGATCCTGCTTTTATTCCATTGCCGCGATCGCTACGAACATACGGTGACCCATCAACTGCTAAAACTCAAAACTCTCTGGCAATCCAAACTCACCATCTCTACAAAACCTTCGGCAGTTTCCGAGCAGTTCAAGACGTGACGCTGGAAGTTCGGTATGGTGAGATTTATGGTTTGCTGGGCGCAAACGGAGCCGGGAAAACCACAACGATCAAAATGTTGTGTGGTCTACTCAGCGCTAGCGGTGGCGAGATTGCTTTAGCGGGGCAAACTCAAAACTTGCGCGATCCAGAACTGCGGCGGCGGATTGGTTATATGAGCCAGAAGTTCACGCTTTACGATGATTTGACTGTCGTGCAAAATCTGGAGTTTTATTGCGGTGTCTATAACGTGCCGCGATCGCAGCGGCGTGAAAAAATTGATTGGGTACTGAACATTTGCGGTTTGGCAGGGCAAGAAGCCATGCTGACAGGTCGGCTACCCGGGGGCTGGAAGCAACGGGTGGCCTTTGGAGCATCGGTGATGCATGAGCCAGAGATTTTGTTTTTGGATGAACCTACATCTGGTGTCGATCCATTGGCACGACGGCAGTTTTGGCGTTTGATCGAAGACTTTGCCCGTCGCGGCACCGCAGTTTTGGTGACCACACACTATCTAGAAGAAGCCGAACACTGTAACTATATGGGGTTTTTGGTAGCAGGGAAGGTAGTGGCGAAAGGCTCGCCCACCGATATTAAACTTGCCCAACCAGGAAAGCTGATTGAAATTGTCACCAACAATACCCAGGCTGCTTCGGATTTGCTCAAAACTCAAATGGAACCCTGGCGCGTGTCGATTTTTGGCGATCGCCTCCACATTGTTTTAGACAATCCTGAAACTGAGATTCTCCAGGTTAAGACCTCATTGCAGCACTCTATCCAAGCCGGTGGTTCGCCGCTGTATATTGATTCGATTCGTCCCGTTCCCTTCTCCTTAGAAGATGCATTCATTGGTATTGTTCAACGTGCTCAACAGGAGCAATCATGAATGCGAATTTTCTCGCAGATGTGCCAAAGAACTTTCTCAGTTTAAACGCGATCGCTGACGGTTGCTTTAGCGTTCGTCTTACCGTTGCTGACACTGCTGATTTTTGGCTATGCCATTCGCTTAGAAGCAAAGAATATCCCGATCGCCATTCAAGATTTCAGCAATACCCCACTCAGCCGCAGCTATGTAGAGCGCCTGTTTGCCACTAATCAATTTCAGCCTACACCTTTGATTGGGCAATCTCGCCAGGCGGGACTCGATCGCGGTACTGCCAAAGCTACGATCGTGATTCCTACTGATTTTGCAGATAAAATTAAAGGTGCTCAACCCAGTTCTGTCCAGGTTTTGGTGGACGCAACCGATGTTAACAATGCCCGCGTCATCAAAAATTATATTGAAGCCACGACACGCTTTTTTCTAAGAAATTCTGGACTCCAGTCTGAGTTACCCCGCCTGACTCTACATACCCGCATTTGGTTTAACCCTGGACGTAAGGAATCTCTGTACATTGTGCCTGGCACCTGTGCTCTAATTTTGTGGGTTTACCCCTCCCTCCTTTCAGCCTTGGCAATGGTGCGCGAGAAAGAACAGGGAACCATTGTTCAAGTCTATGCCTCTAGTCTCAGTGCGACAGAGTTAATTGCTGGAAAAGCCCTGGCATATTTGCTAGTTGGGCTGAGTGAAGCGGCGATCGTGATTAGCCTCAGCGCCATTTTATTTCAGCTTTGGTTCGCAGGAGATCCAACGCCATTCATCCTCGGTACTCCCCTCTATATCCTGACTGCTAGCATGTTTGGCTTGATGCTGGGTGCAAGGGCTAACAACCAAACCGCAGCCGTCCAGGGTGTAGCACTCGTCGGATTTCTAGCGGCCTTGCTGCTTTCTGGATTCATTTATCCGGTGAGCAATATTCCCTTTCCACTTTCTTTGATTTCTACGATTGTTCCCGCTCGGTATTACATCATCATCATTCGCGATGCTTTTGTCCGAGGTACAGGCTGGGTGGGAATCTGGTTCCCCATGCTAATGTTATTGATTCTCTGCTTGCTGCTGTTTGACATGACTAGGCGCAATTTGGGTCGGATGCAGTTACCTTCTGATTGATGACCGAGGTTTTCCGCCCGCGCTGCGCCCCCCAAAAACAGGATTTTGAAAGGATTCTTTGGAGCTTTGCGATCTACTGAACTTGGCTGATGTGCTAATTTAACAACATTCCCAAATTGCCAGCGGAGCAAGAAGATGGTCTCCCAACTACAGCCAACCGCAGATGTTTTCTATCCCGACAGCGATGGTCAGCCTATGGCAGACAACACCGAACAGTTTCGCTGGATTGTTGTGATCCAACAAAATCTAGAGTGGATGTTTACCGACAATGCCACAGTCTTTGTTGCAGGAGATTTACTTTGGTACCCTGTGCAGGGCAGTCGAGAGATTTGCACGGCTCCAGATGTGCTAGTGGCGTTTGATCGACCCAAAGGAAAACGTGGCTCTTATCAGCAATGGAAAGAGAACAGTATTGCTCCTCAAGTGGTGTTTGAAATTCTTTCTCCCAGTAACACGAGAGTGGAATGAACCGTAAGCTGCTGTTTTATCACACCTACGGCGTTGAGGAATACTATCTGTACGATCCAGAAACGAATGCTCTCAGCGGCTGGCTACGAACAGATGGCTTTCTAGATGTGATTGAGCCGATCGCCAACTGGGTTAGTCCCCGGCTGGGAATTCGATTTGACTGCGAAACACCCCTGAAACTCTATCGTCCAGATGGACAACCTTTTCTCAGCTACAGCGAGATCGCACAGCAGGCAGCCCAACTATCAGAACAGCTAGAGCAAGAGCATCAAAGAGCAGAGCAAGAGCACCAAAGAGCAGAGCAAGAGCACCAAAGAGCAGAGCGAGAGCACCGAAGAGCAGAACGACTAGCAGAATATTTGCGATCGCAGGGTATAGATCCTGATCATTTGTAGTGCGAACAAGATGTTTGGTCAATGCTCATGCTACGGGCTTCTCGGATGCCGAAGGCTTTACACCCTGATAACCCAGCCAAGCCAAATTGACGGACGAGTAGTCTCAAAAGTTAAGCCGATGCGCTTGGGGTGGTTTTATTTGGCAATCCTTTACTCGATCGCCAATGACACTCGATCGCCGCCCATTGCCTTCATATCAGTCAGCAACTTCACTACGTCAGCATAAGGCATTTGTGGATCTGCTTGCAGCACTACCACCCCTTTAGGGTTTTTTGCCAAATAGGTTTTGACCTGTTCCAAGAGTTGAGCTTCAACTGTAGGTTGATCATTAACTATGATCCCTTGGAGATTGAGCTTGGCCACTAAAGGCGGGGGTGGAGTAGTTTGCTGGGAAACTGCCCTTTGTTGGCTGGGCAACCGAATTTCTACCCCTTGCTCTAATGCCAATGTCATGGAAATTAGGATAAAGAAAGTGAGGACAGTCATTAACACGTCCATCATCGGAATGAGATTGACTTCAGGAAGACGGTTGGAACTGCGATGACGATTGAATCGCATAGGAAGAAGGGAAGAAAATTGAATGTGTAGATTGGATAGAAGGAACCTAAATAAAAGTAACCTGGTACCCTCAACCGCAGTATTTAACTCCGAACCACAGATGAGCGATCGTTGACTTCTCCATGCTTAATCTCAGGCTTAATCTCAGGTTTAATTTGCTGCTGTGTCTCGTACCAGTTTTGTCGGTAAATTAACTCTAGTTCAGAGCCAACTTCAGAAAAGTAATCCATTTGTTGAGACTGGAGAGTAACAAAGATCCGGAAATGATCAGGCCAGAATAGCAACAATCATGCCACTAGCGGTGGCAATCAGTGCTTCGCCAATGCCCGCAGCCGCTGCACTCGCCTGTTCACCAGAGCCACCCCCGCCGACATTGAGATTACCAAAGGTGGTGATCAGACCTGTTACCGTACCCAGTAGTCCCAATAGCGGGGCGATCGCCACCACAGTTTCCAGCAACTTATCGCCTTTTCGCATCTGCACGAATTCTTTGTCTGCGGCAGCTTCCATTGCTAGCCGGAAGGTTTCAGGCGTTGGGAGTCTTAGTTTCAGAGGCGCGAGTAAAAATCTACCAATTGGCAGGTTTTGTGCCTGCTCTGCGATCGCTCGTCCCTCTTCCAAGCTGAATTGAACTGCATCTAAAACATCATGAACAATTTTATCTTCTTTGCTCAAAAGCTGATACCAGAACCAGGCTCTTTCTAAACCACAAGCGATCGTTGCCACTGAAAGACCCAACATTGGAGGCATGACTGGCCCCCCCTCTCGGGCCAGATCGAGTAGATTAGACATACGAATTTAGCCCTAGGTATCCACAGAAACCATCTTTATGGCTAGGATAACTGAATTGCTAATGAGGATTGGTTAACAAGAGGTAATCACCTGTTCAATAAAAGATTAAGCTGATCTATCCACCAGATACAGGAGCCAGTGAAGTTGAGGTTGCAGGACTCACGGAAAAGCTAGCGAAATCCACATAGACATCTTGAGGGGTCGCCCAAGACGTGTCATTGCCACCAAAAAACGTAGAAAAGAAAATGCCCTCAATTTGCAGACGATTGGTGGTGCGAAATTTGAGGTCATCTTGTTCAAGCACCAGATCGCCATCCAGCCAAACTTGAATAGACCCATCTGACGCCTGGGGGTGGTTTAACATCACCTGTTGTTCAATGTAATACCAAACGCCAGGTCGAAATTGCCAATTCCCTCTGCCAATTGATGTGCCATAGTCTTCGCTACTAGGCAGATACGCATAAACTTCTCCGGCTCCCCCTCGCCGCCACATGAAGCGAGTTGAAAAGCCATTGGTGCCGTCTGGGCGATCGCCCCACTGGTGGCACTGCCACCAAATAGCCCCGGTAACTTCCCCCCCCTTAACGAAATTAAAGTTATTGGAAAAACGCACATAATAGCTGAGCCGCAACGCATCACGCGGTGTAATATCTAAATCGGCATAGAACTGTCCACCGCCGCTGGGTGCATCTTGATCACGAGTAGCAGCAGGACTTGCAGAGCCTGCGGGATAGGCAACCCTAAGAATTTTCTCAAATTTTTCACTAGGGTCTGCAATCACCTGAAAGTTCTCCTGGCCCCAACTTCCCTCGGTTCGGATATGCCATGAAGTCATCCAGTCAGGGGCTTCAAAGTGAGAAGACCAAGGCAAGTCATCACCGCTGTTTAACGGGCTACAGGCTAGCAAAACTAATACACTGCTGAGCCAAGTTAGACGCAGGAGTTTGATCACGGGTATCACGGGTTATATCACTGGGATAAGCCTAATGCAGGATCAGGGTTATCTGAAACCACATATTGGGTTGTCACATCCTGAGTTTCGCGAGCAATAATCGCCTGGTGAATACTCTGCTCAAACCGGAGATTTTCCATTGCGACCCGAAAGACTCGACTTAACGAAATCCCACTGATTATGGCAGTTCGGGCAGACTGAGGAGGGATATGACGCAAGCTAAAACGCTGCAACCGAATATTTTGCAGTAAGCCGTTTGAGGAAATAGCTTTTGAAACTCGCCGAGGATGAATTTGCAAAATAGCTTGAGATTCTCGGTTGAAATGGGCTTGCAAAATAGTTTGATCTGTTCCTTCTCCCTGGAGTATGGTATTGCTACGATTAAGAATGACAGGCTGAAACAGATCAATTTTCCCAGAGGTAAATTAATTTGTATTGTTCCTTGGGGCTGTAG
>JAAUOQ010000241.1 GCA_012034795.1 Leptolyngbyaceae cyanobacterium CRU_2_3 | reverse complement strand
GGACGAGCGTGGGTCAGGAGGCTGAAAGTCAACCAACTGTAGAGATCGAAGTCTTACAGAATGGCACAAGCACGCGCAGGGCGATCGCGGCTCCAGAGTTTGCAGGGATTCCTCTAGACGGCCCTGCGCCCCTTGCCTTGCAACCCGCTCTAGAAAGGGGAAATGGAGAAATTGAGCTTTGCAATTCTGAGCCTTGCAATTCTAAAGGGTCACCTGATGCGATGGCACAAGTTACCTCTGTGTCTCAGCTTGCCGATGTACAACCCACAGATTGGAGCTATCAGGCGTTGCAATCGCTTGTGGAAAGATATGGAGCGATCGCAGGTTATGCAGACGGGACTTTTCAGGGTGAGCGTTCCCTGAGTCGCTACGAGTTTGCCGCAGCTTTGAATTTGGTACTCGATCGGATCAGTGAGGCGATCGCAGCTAGTGCTGGAGAAGTGGTGAGTCAGGCAGATCTAGCGGCAATTCAACGGCTTCAGGTAGAGTTTGCTGCTGAATTGGCAACTTTACGCGGTCGGGTTGATAGCCTGGAAGCCCGGACTGCCAACCTGGAAGCCCAGCAGTTTTCGACGACGGTCATCCTGAACGGCCAGGTGACATTGGGCTTGTCCGATGCCTGGGGCGGTGATCCGCCTGGATTAGGCGAAGCCCAGCCTGTGTTTACCTACTTGACCCAACTGCAACTTTCGGGTTCGTTCAACGGACAGGATGCCCTGCGGGTTGGGCTAGAGGCTAGCAACTTTGGGGGGCGTGGCTTTGCCGAACCCGCAGCGCTAAATACCAACATGGCCTTACTGGGTTATCAGTCAAACTCAGAGAATCAGCTACGATTAAGTTCTCTAGAATATCGCTTTGCCGCAGGCGATCGTCTCGTCGTGACCCTGAAGCCTGTTGGCTTTGGTCTCAATTCCGTGCTGAGTCCCAATTCCATTTATTCCAGCGCTAGCCAGGGCGCACTATCTCGGTTTGCCAGCGACACACCCATTTTTAAGATAGGGAGTCTGGATGCTGGACTGGGAGTAGATTGGTTGGTGAGCGATCGGGTTCGGCTCCAGATGGCCTATGGTGCCAGAGACGCCAGCAACAATCGGCAAGGGCTATTCTCATCTGACCATCGGGCCTTTGGAGTACAGATTTTGCTGCGACCCTTCGCAACCGTCACAACCGGCATTGCCTATGTCAATGCTTTTTCTGCGGATGGCTTTCTGGATACCTTTACAGGTAGCAGCAACGCCGACACATCAGGCGGCATTCATGAGCGCTCTACGATTCATGCGGTCAGCGGTACTCTACAATGGCGGGTGTTACCCCAAGTTGTGCTGGGTGCTTGGGGTGGGCTAACTGTGACCGACGCTTTACCCTCGGATGCGATCGCTGTCTCTACGACTTATTTATTTTCTCTAGGCTTGACTGATCCGTTTGGCCGAGAGGGCGATTTATTAGGCTTGATGGTCGGTCAACCGTTGCGTCTTCGGTACGGCTTAGGCATTCCTCGCGAAGATGAAGGGGCAGCAATGCACTACGAAGCGTTTTATCGCTTTCGGTTGAATGACAACATTGCGATTATTCCCGGCCTATTTGTGGTGACTCATCCTGGACATATAGAGGAGAACAACACAATCGTTGTGGGTGCAATCCGGACGTCATTTAGTTTTTAGCAGGGTGCCAAGCAATGAGTCTAGTGCCTGACTCCTGGGCTATCTCCCTCTACAGGATAGGGAAGCTTTCAGGTTAAGATGAAGAACGGAAATTCTGGACATCACTCTATCAGAACTCAAACCTTAAGTTTTCAACCTAAAGCTTTAACCTATGCAAACTTACTATTACGCTTTAGCTAGCCAGCGCTACATGTTGGAAGAAGAGCCGACTGAGGAAATTCTTAAAGAACGAAATCGGTATTACCGAGAGCAGGAAAAAGAAATTGACTTTTGGCTAGTGGCTCAGCCCGCCTTTTTGGAGGCGTCAGAACTGGCACCCGTTAAAGCGAAATGCCCTCAGCCTGCGGTAGCCATCCTCTCAACCAATCAGCAGTTCATCACTTGGCTGAAGTTACGCCTAGAGTATGTAGCTGTGGGAGAGTTTCAGGCACCTTCTCATGCCATTCCCGATCCACTGGCTTCGCTGGCATCTGTTTCGTGAAGTTGGGCTGGATCGCCATTTGAGCTTACAGAATGGGCTTGTACTCCTGTTTGTATCCCTATCATTCTTCCCACAACGCATCGCCAGGGTTGTAGTCTGCCATTACCCTCCCTTCCAAGGAAATGTGCTATGCGGATATCTTATGTGATTCGAGGACTGACCTCGCAAAATAGCTTGTTATCCAGAGTGATTGCTGGATCAGCACTCGGTTGTTCTGCACTGACGCTATTGATCAGTAGCGTGTCTTGGCTCGGACTCGCTACCGAGCCAGCGATCGCCCAATCTCCACCCCAATCTCTACCTCAACCTTCCCCGCAGTCTTTGCCTACCTGCCAACCTCCCAGAGCCAATCAGTTTTTGCTACTGGTGCTCAATCAAAAGGCAGACACTCGATCACAGCTACAGCAGTTGCTACCCGCCAACGCAATGCTAACCATCTGCGATTATCTCAGCAACAACGTGGTGCGCGTGGAGGGGTTTTCCAGTGCAGATATTGCAAATGCCTGGGCAAAATACATCAGCGATCGAGCTGGGCTACGAGCATTTGTGGCCCATGCAGCAGATTCGACGAACAGTACCCCTGTTTTGGCACCCCCCTCTGCACAAACTGCTAGTCCCACGGACTCTGGTGGTAGAGCCTATAATCCTCAGCCATTAGGGGCGGGTTATGCTGTGTTGGTCAATTATTTTAGCCAGCCAGAAGTAGCCACTGCTGTTGGCCAGGTGACTGCCAGCACAGTTGGATTAGCGGCTTACAATCAGCATCCCTATTTGCTAGCTATCCACACAACTAACGAAGCCACAGCAGCATCCCTCCTCAGAACTTTGAGCGATCGCGGCTTTACCGCCGTGATTGTGGATAGCCGCCGCGTTATGCTACTCGCTCCTAATGTAACGGGTACAGGCAGAAGCTAGACAATCCATACCCGATAGATGGACTAGACGACTAGAGAAAGGCATTAGTAGGCAGGAGCAGCAATCCAGGAGACAGCGACGCCCAAAATAGATCCAGCGATCACCTGGATGGGAGTGTGCCCCAACAATTCCTTAAGACGGTCTTCGTTCAGGGTGGGATGTTCACGGAAGAGTTCTTCAACAATCTGGTTGAGAATACGGGCTTGGTTTCCGGCGGCTTGCCGAACACCAGCAGCATCATACATGACGATAATCGCGAAACAAAAGGCAACTGCAAAGTCGCCGCTTGCCCACCCTGCTGTTTGTCCAACCCCTGTGGCCAAGGATGTGACCAGAGCGGAATGGGCGCTTGGCATTCCCCCTGTTTCAGTCAGCGTTCGGAAGTTGACTTTACCATGCCGCACTAGTTCAAAATGACCTTAAGGACTTGCGCTAACAGGCAAGAAAAAATAGCAATTAACAGAATATGGTTGTTCAGGATATCGGGAAAGTCCTGCATGGTGGGAATTGTGGAATGACGGGATAGGTGTCAGAAGTTGGGAATGGCGAGTTCACAAGCTTAGTTCCAGATGTTGGGATTCGTTTTCCCAGCAACCTGTAACCTGATACTTGAAACCTAAAATCTAATGTTTGCGAGCAGTGATATAGTCGCGATCGCCATTAAAGGCTGGGCTTTTTCACCCCAAGCAACTAGCTCAGCTTTGGCATCTGCAATTAACTGACTAGCTTGGCGTTGCGATTCTTCAATTCCCCAGAAGCTAGGATAGGTAGCCTTTTGGGCTTGGAGATCTTTACCTGCGGTTTTGCCCAATTCCTCCTGGGTAGCAGTGATGTCTAACACATCATCAATAATCTGAAAGGCTAAGCCAATGTTTTGGGCATAGCGAGACAATCGTTGTAAATCTACTTCAGTGGCATTCGCCAGCACTGCCCCGCAAACGACCGACGCTTCTAGTAGCGCACCCGTTTTGTGGCGATGGATGAAGTTGAGCGTTTCTACCGTTACATCTGGCTTGCCCTCCGACTCCAAATCCACCACCTGACCACCTACCAATCCGGCAGCCCCTACCGCTCGACCGAGCCGGGCAATCACCTGTAAAACCTGCTGTGGAGCCACCTGGACTGTTTGAGCCGCAATAAACTCAAAGGCATAGGACAGCAACCCATCACCTGCCAGGATGGCAATATCTTCACCATATACCTTATGGTTGGTTAACTTGCCACGACGATAATCATCATTGTCCATCGCTGGCAAGTCATCATGAATCAGAGACATTGTATGAATCATTTCTAGCGCGCAGGCGGTTGGCATTGCCATCTCTAAAGTGCCGCCCATGAGTTCGCAAGTAGCCAGACAGAGAACCGGACGCAGCCGTTTGCCTCCTGCCATCAGAGAATAGCGCATCGCCTCGTAAATTTTCTGCGGATAAATGACAGCAATCGACTGATCTAAGGCGGCTTCTACTTTAGCCTGCTGCCCAGTTAGATAGCCTACCAGGTCAAAAGTTGGGGGTGTCATCACTCTGCTATGGTCAGTCGTACTCGTCATTTCTTCGCTTCCTCACCTCTAGAGCGCTAAACGTTGGCGATAGCTCCATACTGTATTGTGCAACAGCATGGTCACAGTCATCGGCCCAATCCCACCTGGAACTGGCGTAATCCATCCAGCAACTTCCTGCACGGTGTCAAACTGGACATCACCTACCAAGCGGCTTTTGCCGTGGGCATCGGTAATCCGGTTAATTCCTACATCTATCACAATCGCTCCAGGCTTTACCATGTCTGGTGTGACAAGTTCTGTTTTGCCGATCGCCGTCACTAAAATATCGGCGGTGCGGGCAACGGCAGCCAGATCTACCGTGCGTGAATGGGCAATTGTCACAGTCGCGTTCGCTTCTAGCAGCATCAGTGCTATGGGTTTGCCCACTAAGATACTGCGCCCCATCACAACGGCATGTTTTCCTGGTAGGTCGATCGAATATTCCTCTAATAGCCGCATTACCCCAGCCGGGGTGCAACTTCGTAGCCCCAGTTCACCTCGCAGCAGCCGCCCCATGTTGACAGGGTGCAACCCATCGGCATCTTTATCAGGATCTATCTGGTTGAGCAAGTCTACCGCGTCTAGATGATCGGGCAAAGGCAACTGCACCAGGATGCCATCTATGCGATCGTCCTGGTTTAGGGCTTGAATCAACTGCTTTAGCTCAATCTGAGTTGTTTCGGCAGGCAGATGTTTGCCATAGGAAGCGATGCCAACTCGTTCACAGGCTTTTTCTTTACCTCGCACGTAAGCAGCACTGGCCGGGTTATTGCCTACCATAATCACGGCCAAACCGGGTGAACGCCCTCCCTGAGATTGCAGCATCTTCACTTGTTGCGTTAATTCGATTTGGATCTGAGTCGCAAGTGCTTTGCCGTCGAGTAAACCAGCCATGAATGCGTCCAGAGTAAGTTAAATTAGGGTCTAACCTGATTAATTTTAGGGCTAATTCTCTCATCTTGAATGTCCCAAATTGGCTTGACGCTCCGGGTTGCTTTTTGAACTTGACGCTTAATCTTTAACACTTATCGTGCTATTGAACCTATGCCCCCTGCTGACTCTCATGCTGCTGTAGCGATCGCCATTCTCTATCAAGACAACTGCTTCCTGATGCAATTGCGGGAAGAAAAGCCTGAGATTGCCTATCCAGGCTGTTGGGCCTTCTTTGGTGGACATATAGAACCCGAAGAGGCACCCGCAGTAGCCATGCAACGCGAACTGCTGGAAGAAATTGGCTATGCGCCACCCACCCTAACTTTGTTTACAACGGCTCAAGATGCTAACTTCACTCGTTATGTCTTTCATGCTCCCCTCACAGTTGGGCTAGATACATTAGAACTTAACGAAGGATGCGACCTGGGACTGGTTACCATAGAAGAGATACAGCAGGGCAGTCGCTACTCCACTCGCATGGAACGGACGTACCCGCTCGGTGAGCCGCATCAAAAAATCCTGCTAAATTTTATTCGGCAGGAACTTAGTTTGTCAGCAGTTCATTTGTCCGAACCCCAAACGTGAAAACAATGGCAACGGCAAGATCCTACAATTCGCAATCCGATCATTCGCAATCCGGTCATTCGCAACCCTACAGTATTCGAGAAAGCATCAAAGCAAAGCACGTTAGTATCAAAGTATCTCACCTGGGTGAAGTTGAGGTTGTGGTTCCCAAAGGTTTCGATCGCCGCAAGCTTCCAGGAATTTTAGAAAAACGGCAAGAGTGGATTGCCAAGACCACCCAACGAATTGTGGCAGAACGGCAGTCCTTTGGAGCCGAGACTGAAACTGAACCCTCGTTAGAACTGCCTACCCAGTTAATGCTGCGATCGATTCCTGAAGAATGGACTCTTCGCTATCAATCTCGATCAACTTGGCAGTTGGTAACCCACCCAGGTGATCCGCATTATTTGACTCTATCGGGAGCCATTGATCAACAGCCAGCTTGCTATCGCCTCCTGAACAATTGGCTAATTCGTAAAGCCGAAATTCATCTCTCCTGCGCTCGCCAG
>JAAUOQ010000240.1 GCA_012034795.1 Leptolyngbyaceae cyanobacterium CRU_2_3 | reverse complement strand
GATAGGCTTTACGAAGTGCTTCTTCAACATAGGGGCTGAGGCTGGGATTGTCTTCAAGTAGCGTCAGTGATATCCAAGCGCTGAATGCGAAGAGTTGCCAACCAGCTACGGCTGCGCTGTTGGGGTTGATAGTGCCATTTCAGCAAATGTCCAATCAACACACTTAATCGGTTGCGAAGCTCCTGGCGTTGCTGCTTACCCAAAGATTCAATCTCCTCAATTAGATTGGGTAAATCAATGCTGTTCCACTCTTGGCTGCGGAGCAGCATTGCCTGTTCCTGAGTCCAAGCATAGAAGTCAGCTTCGTAGAGATTGAGTGTAGACATGGAATGTTGCCGTCTCTGTGTTTGTTTTGGGACTGGTTACGGGATCAGGGACACTCCAGGGTGGAGCAGCGACACCAACGTTCATATTGCATCAGACCGCAATGGCATTTGAGTTCTGACACTGCCATTGTATCGGCGAACAGCACTCTTGCATGAGGTCGCGATTTATTGCATTGGGTCACAATGACATTGTATGAGGTTGCAATAGCATGTTGAGTCGGTGACAATTGTCATGAGAGTAGATGGCGATCGAATTTATACCTGTTAGAACAGAGGGAAATTGGGCGATTGTATGAATAAAGCGTTATTCAAGCTCATCAAGTCTGTGCTTATCTATGATTTGTTGAATATCAGACTTGTTCAGATAGTCTTCGATCGCCTCGTTCATTAGCGTATTAACAGATATTTCTTTGACAGCAGTAATAATCTTGAATGGAGTAAAAACATGATTACCTTCACCGATTATGAAGTTGCCCTAGTCCGATCGATCCAGACGTACTGTCATTTGCCATGAGCCTTAGCTGGCTAAGTACTGGTCTAAAACAGGAAACACAAACTCACTCAGAATCAGAAAATTCAGCGATCGCCTACTTCACAACCCCCACCACTGCTGAGTGTTCTGTGGAATATTGAGCTAGCTTCCGAGAAATCTCTGGATTGTACAACCGGAGGTAATTCCAGTAGTTTCCAAACACAGATTCCACATAGCCTTTGGTTTCTGGAAAGGGAATTTGCTCGATAAATTGATCGGGATCGCTGAAGCCATATTTGCTGATCCAGTCGGCAACACTACCAGGGCCAGCATTGTAGCTAGCCACGGCAAACAGTGAGTTATTACTGTACTCTCGATGGGTATAGTCTAAATACCAAGTGCCCAGCTTAATGCTGTCCGCAGGATCATCTAGTTTATAGTTCTTGAGCTTGATCTGACTCGATACCCAGCTTGCGGTTTCTGGCATCACTTGCATCAGTCCCACTGCACCCGCTGAAGACTTAATTTTAGGTTCAAATCGCGACTCTTGACGGATCAACCCTGTAACCAACAGGGGATTAAGCTGGTGTTCCTGTGCCCATCGCTCAATCATCTCCTGAAATGGGAAGGGATAGAGTGCTTGCCAGTAGCCCGACTGTTGCCGTAGCGTTTTGTACTGGGTTTTCTCAGCGGGTAACTCCCGAAACGATAAATTCGACAGCATAAAAATCCCGTCTAAATTATCATTCACGCCTAAGCGCATCAGTCCATCAGTAAATTGCTCCGCCACTGTGGGTTGAACGCGATTGTTAAATTCTGTCTGCCAGAGTGTCCAGGCATCCCGGTTTTGTCCCAGCAGATAAAGTTCTTGGGTAGCGGCAGAGCCAGATAGAGGGCGCGATCGCTGCAATACTTGCTGCACCTGCGGAGACTGAGTGCGGACGGTGGTGAAGTCGCCAACATCCCAACCCAATAAACTGGCCGATCGCCAGGCATAGTATGACTCTGGATACCGACTCAGCACATACTCAAAGGCTTGCTGGGCTTCCTGGGTTTGCCCCAGTTGCGTTGCCCACTTGCCGATCCAAAAAGAAGCTTCTGGGGCATACTCGCTGTCTGGGTTTTCTTGGGCTAACTGCCGCGCCCATTCCCAAGCTGCTTTAATATTGCCTTTTTTGAAATGTTCTTCGGTTTGATCCCAGCGCAGCTTGGCGGCAGCTTCGGAATGGCTATATTGAGAGAGCACCGACCGTTGAGCTTGCAGGGCTGATTCGGCGCTGTTCAGTACCAGTAAAACATTGGCTTTGGCAGCCAACGCTTCTGGGGCTTTGTCTGGAAACTGCTTGATCGCCTGATCGAGATAGGGAATGGCCGTTTCGGGTTTTTCGACCACTTCGGCAATTTTGACCAACGCTTGCCCCGTTTCTTTGGCAGTGGGATAGGTCTGGATCAGTTGCTGGTAAGCCGCGATCGCAGCCTGGCGGTGTTCACCCAACTGGGCCCCGCGGCCGCTGCGGTAGAGGTTGAGTGGCGTGTTTGGGGATTTGCCATAGGCAGCGCCAGCACTGACGTAGTAGCCCTTTTCCCAATAGGCAAAGGCGATCGCTTCCCAATCTTGGGGGCTAAGCTTGGCCGCATATTCTGACCTGAGCCGGTTGAGCACATTGAGAATGCCAGGTGTATAAATTCCATGTCGGGCAATGTGCAGCAAAAGCCCTGGTTGATTAGGGTTTTTCTCTAATCTCGCCAGGGCAATGTCTACAGTGCGTGGATGGCTAGGGAACTTCGCCAAGGCTTGATCCCAATACTGCAAATTCGATTTACCCAGAGCATAAAGAGCTTCGGCGGTAGCTGGATCTTGAGGATATTGCTGCAACAGGGCTTTCCAGGTTGCTTCAGCTTTAGCATTGTCACCTGTAGCCGTGTAAGCCTGTGCCCGTTTGACCCAAACTTGTGCTGCCAAAACTGGATACTCTCGGTCTAATCCGTCTAACAGAGGCAGGGCTTTGCCGCCGTGATCTTGCTGAATGAGGTCAGCGGCAAGCAGGTAACGGGCACGGGTGCGATCGGCAGAAGCAGAACCTTGGGCGATCGCTTCGAGTTTTGCAGCACGTGCCGTTGGAGTGAGTGAAGCCAGCGCTAACACAGGCGAGTCTTGAGGTTGGCTCAGGTTCAACTCTCCTGAAGCAGGCGGATGAGTCTGAGTGGCAAACCATGAACCCACGATCGGCAATTGGGATAGCTTTCCGGTCAAACCCAGTGCCGACACGGTTGCGCCCATAGTCAGTGCTGCTACGCCTACCCCTGCAAACAAAACTTGCTTTTTGTATTGATTGTACCGATTCAGCATCAGTTCACCTAAACAGCTTGGATTTCACCGCCACCTATCGATCAAAAAAATCAGGTTCCGGCATTAATCCTAGCGTTTCTATGCAAAATTGACCGCGCCTGATCGGCCGCATAAGCATCTCAACAAAAAAGGGCGAGCCAGCGCTCGCCCTGCCAGGCAGATGAGACAGACAAGACGCCCGTCTTATAGGAACTCAGATGTTAGGCAACCTGGGTAAACGCTGTTTGGGTGAGGGCACTAGCTTGCACACCGTGAAGAACTGCCAGCGATTCGCAGCCCCACCCCTGACCAGCGCATTGCTGCCCACTTGAGTAACAGTCAACTGCTCGAAGGTCAGACCGCCCGATAGTCCAAGGCGATCGCCTCCTGCAAGCTAAAGTCTGCGACGGTATCCTTGCCATTGCCGATAGCAATGATAAACAGGTCAGCCCCAATGCCCCCTTGTAGGGAGTCATTGCCTGAATTGCCGCGCAGGGTATCTCTGCCGCTACCGCCCTCTAGCTGATCAGAGCCAGTGCCGCCAATCAGGAGGTCATTGCCGCCGGAGCCAATCAGAACATCGTCACCGTCTTGTCCCAGGAGGCGATCGTTCCCGGTGCCTCCTGTTAAGGTGTCATCACAGTCCGTGCCATATTGGGTGGAGGTAGGACTGGAATTGGTGGTATCAATTTTCAGTCCGAGCGAGTTAGCAATGTTCTCCCAAGGCACAAACTTAAAGTTGGAGTTGATGTTTTCGCCCTCTACGAACTGAGCGGGATCGTTGGAGCCGTCTTGAGTGACAAACAAACCGAACGGGAAGTCGGGTCCCAATGACACGTTAATCACATCCGCTCCATCGGACTCTTGGACACTGTCGATCGCCCCATTGGGCCCGATCGCAAACTGGCCCACGTAATCATTGCTGCCTTCGCGGGTAAACACAGCAAAGGTATTGTCACCTTGGCTAGAAGCTAGCAAATAGCCTGTGCCATCGGCACTGTAGTAAATCGTTAGCCCTTCTACATCGTTGACAATGTGGCTACCGCCCAGTGCCTTAACTTTTTCAATCAGTGTGCCGGTTGTACCGCCGTTCGGTTCTGCCTGAAATTTCCAGATGCCAACATCTTCCTGTCCAATGTAGAGGTAGCCTAGCTCTCGATCGACCACCATGCCTTCCGTTTGTGCTTCTGTGTCTGCGGGAGCATCAGTGGGGACAGGAACTGTGAACTGACGGACTGACGTTGCGCCAATTTTGCCATTACCTGCATCCACCAGTTTGAACTGTGCCACATCCCCCGTTTGGCGGCGGCTAGCAAACACGTAGGCATCGCCTGTCACCGGACTGTTGTAAGTTGCTAAACCGTAAGCACTCCGAGCGGAGGTAGAGTAGGGTGGTTCAAAGGGAGCCGCCTGAAATAGGGTGCCGATGCTGCTGTCGGTGATGTCTTCGATGTATTTGCCATCGGTTGCGTTGGGGTTGATTTTGAAGATGACGAGCTTATCGTTGTTGCGATCGCTAGCCACCGCCAGATCCACCGTCTGCCCACCCAAATTAAAGCCGTAGAGCAAATCGACGTTGTTATAACGAATATTGCCTGGATTGACTGTTTGTAAGGAGTTGCCTGCCAAATCATGAACAGCAATGCCCCCATTCTTCAGGGTCGTCAGCACCAAACTGGCATCGGACTGGGTGGCGTTGAGGTAAATCGCTGGATCATCAGCATCTGCTCGTTCGCTAAAGGGCAAATTCGGATCGTCTAAGCGATCGGGACGGGTTTCTATGGTAGGCGCAGCAGTGGGTACCAGATCGGCACTCAGCGTCAAGATTTGCGTGAACTGGGTGCCGCTAAAGTTGTTGTCGCTGACCAGGACAATGGACTGACGACCATCTGCCAACTTTGGCCCAAACTCAATGCCTTCAATGTTATCGGTGCCCGTGGGTAAGTTGAGATCATCTAGATTCAGCACCAGTTGCTTTTGTACAGGCTGAATCTTCGCAATCTGTTCAGGATTGAGGCTGTTGAGTGCGTCGATCGCGCTAATGTCGGTCGCGCCTTGCAGGCTAATCTGATAGATTTTAATGGTGTTGCCTGTGCCTGGAACTCCGGTTGAGAAGGAGCGCTCTACCGCCAAAAATGTGCCCCGATTATCGATCGCCAGCAAATCTACCAAGCCATTGGTGCTGAAGGCAGTCTCTGGCGTGGGGGTTTTGGCGACCGGATCAACATTGTAAAGATATTCCTTCTCTGGTTGACCTGTGGCTAGATTGTATTGAATGATCCGCGATCGCGTACCGTCTGTGACTGTGGCCGCTGCACCATCTTGAATCAACGCATTTTCCGTTGCAGTATACAAAAATTGCTGATCTGGGGTGATGGTTAGACTCTCGAATGCTAGATTATTGCGGATACCTGAAACTAACGTGTCGCCTGCATCGGTTTTGCCGTTGCCGTTGGTGTCTTGAACCACGGGCAGGAATTTCTGAGGAATCAGGAGCGATCGCACCTGCTGCCCTGTGATCAAGTCAAATTCATTGACCAAGGGAGCAGTAACCCGTCCAGCAGTTGGATTTACTTCTCCTTCCGAAGAGATAAACACCGTACCTTTTTGAGTCACTACAATATCTTCTGGGTCAAGCTTCAGCGGTGCAAACGGGTTGCCCTGGCTGTCTCGCAGGAGCGTAACGCCCGTAAAGATTGTGCTAGGCTGTCCTGCTTCATCCAGCTTGATTTCAGCCGTATAGAAGCGGGGGGGAATGTTGTCTGCGGGAGGAGGGGTGGTGCCTGTAGCGGCAAGGGTGCGATCGCCACGGTCATCGGAAATGATGTAGTAGCGATCCTGGGTGGCATCGTAAGTCAGACCTGACAGTCCGCCAATTTGCGTGGGGATGCCGTTGAGGGTCAGCGTGGTATTGGTGGGGAAAGTTTGTTGCCCTGCAAAATCGACACTGACCACCGTCTTACCCACACTAGCCTTGCCGTCTTCTGGACGAGGAGGGGGAGTGAATTCAAAGATGGCAGTGGTGTTGCTGACTTCGTTAGTCGTGACGAGTAGTGACTTGCCGTTGGGACTCTTGTCTGCCGGAATGAAGGCTAAGCCTTCTGGACCGATATCCTCAGCAGTGCTGACATATTCCACAAACACGGGCTGGCTAGGATTGGTGATTTCATAAACCAGCACGCCGCTCGTCCGCTCTAAGCCAATAAAAGCAAAAAGTTCGGCCATTGACCGTGCCCACTGCTACACCTTCTGGTTCAGGCCCTTTGTTGTCGCTGCGAGTGTCGAAGGTTGCTGCTGTGCCATTGGAGTTAAATAACTCTGGAATAGCTGCCGTAATTTGCTCAATTTGATCACCGCTGTCAAACACCAAATTACCTACCGCATCCCGAATCGAGAACGATCGCCCCCCAAACACCTCAATCCGATCAAAGTCGCCATCGCCGTCAATATCGCCTGTGACATTGCTGACAGTGAGCCGGCCCAATTCACTGTCTT
>JAAUOQ010000239.1 GCA_012034795.1 Leptolyngbyaceae cyanobacterium CRU_2_3 | reverse complement strand
GGAGAGGGACTTTTATCCACTCTTGCCCTCCTTCTCCCGTTCTGGGAGAAGGGGTTGGGGGATGAGGGCGGATTGAAAGTTGCACATCGCGTAAGCACAACATTTTCACAGGAGCAAGCCATAACTCCTGTCCTAGCAGCAATCCTAGATTCAGTCGTGAGATTTCTCTGGAGTGCGTCAAGCCTTCAGCATACCAGAACCGCATAGCGTGGGCATTGCCTAAACGTTTCGCTCGCGTTGGATCGCGGGCATCTTGACCGTGCCATAAATTCTGATTACTGAAATGGGATTGCTATAGGAGGTGATAATAATACTAAACTCTCTGAATAGACTGTGACTTATGCTTCTAAAAATGCTGTAAGTTCTTTACATCCCATCGCCCTTCACTACTGCTGATGAAACTGCGATCGAAGCGAAGTTCAACAAACCAACGGTTGTCCCGTTCTCCGCGAGTTCACATTAAAATTCGGGATGGACGGTTTCAATGATAGGGTTGGGTGCCTGGTACTCTTACTGGCGCGACCCTTACCATTTATTGCTAACCATTCCCTGGTTTGGCTTTTTGAGCCTGGTGGGACTTTCATATGTCTTAACCAATGCGCTGTTTGCCCTGCTTTATCTAGCAGAACCAAACTCGATCGCCAATGCTAAACCGGGTTCATTTCTGGATGCTTTTTTCTTTAGCGTTCAAACGTTAGCTTCCATTGGCTATGGCGCAATGTATCCTCAAACCGTCTATGCCAATTCTGTAGTCACGATTGAAGCCATGATAGGGCTAGTCTCTGTTGCAGTACTCACGGGTCTAGCTTTTGCTCGGTTCTCCCGTCCAACGGCCCGAATTCTCTTTAGCCGAGTTGCTGTGATTACGCCGCATGACGGGGTTCCTACCCTCATGTTTCGGACTGCGAATCAGCGCAAAACCAGATCTTGGAAGCGCAAATGCGAGTGTATCTGATGCGAGATGAAGTTACTCTAGAAGGGCAGCAAATACGCCGGTTTTATGACCTCCGGCTCTTGCGAAGCCAGACGCCTGTCTTCACGTTAAGCTGGAGCGTCATGCATCCTATTGATCAACATAGCCCTCTATATGGCATGGGTGTAGAGTCGTTGGCTCAAACTCACGCTTCAATCGTGGTGTCTCTTAGCGGTTTAGACGAAACAGTGTCGCAGGTAATCACGGCTCGTCATACCTATGCTGCTCAAGATCTCCTATGGAATAATCGCTTTATGGATATTTTTTACGATACTCCTGAGGGTCATCGCTACATGGATTACAGCTACTTCCATGAAGTGGTATCCCTAGATTAAGGACTTAGAAGTCGAACGACTATGGCTTTCTCTGCGAGGCTGATGGGCCCAATTCTGCTGAAGGGTCTAGCGACAGTGGCTTGACAACCACTCGGCCATTCTCGACCACAGTGCAGGTTTTGGATGCGGTGTTGCTAGGGCTATCTAGCAGTGTGTCGCACGGCTGATGATCGCAAGACTGATGATGTTGGTAGATGCTGTGCCGCTGTTGGGTTAAAACGACGCTGCAACAACTGGCATTAGGGACTGACATAACAATTAAGCACTCTTAGCTCTACTCTCATTATTGCTCTTTACCAGAGATTCGCGATCGCTCGATCGGGGGATCTTCAGGGTTAATCTCAATCGCACAACTTAAATCACACAACTTAAATCGCACAACTTAAATCACCCGATCGCTTGCTAAAGCGCAGATTTTCAGAATAGTCAACGGGGCAGTCAATTACAGCCGGTACAGTCTGATTGAGGGCATCCTTGAGCATTGGCAGGAAGTCAGTGCTAGAAGTGACGCGGTAGCCCTTCAAACCCATGCTTTCAGCAAACTTGACGAAATCGGGGTTGCCGAACTTGACAAAGGTAGATTTGCCAAACTGGTTGATCTGTTTCCATTCAATTAAGCCATAGCCACCATCGTTAAAGATGATCGTGACAAAGGGGGTGTTGATTCTCAGCGCTGTCTCAAGCTCCTGGGCGTTCATCATAAAGCCGCCATCGCCTGTAACCGCGACCACTCGCCGATCGGGTGCCACCAGTTTGGCAGCAATTGCACCTGGTATGGCAATTCCCATGGCAGCAAAACCGTTGGAAATGATGCAAGTATTGGGGCGATCGCAGTGATAATGGCGGGCCATCCACATTTTGTGCGCTCCCACATCCGAAATGACAATATCTTCAGGGCCCATTAGCTGCCGCAAATCATAGATCAGCTTTTGCGGTTTGATGGGAAAGCTATCGTCATAGGCATGTTCTTCGTAGTCTGCTTGGATATCTTGCTTCAGTTGTAGTGCGTAGGGTTCTGGTTTACCCTGGCGATCGACCCGCTTCAAAATTTCATAGAGTGAGTCAGAAATATCTCCAACGACTTCTGCGATCGGAATGTAGCTGCTGTCTACTTCGGCGGGCGTTTGGTTAATATGAATCACAGGCGTTTTACCCCCTGGATTCCAGCGTTTAGGTGAGTACTCAATCAAGTCATAGCCCACCGCAACTACCAAATCAGCATGATCAAAACCGCAGCTAATGTGATCCCGTTGCTGCAAGCCGACTGACCAGAGCGCTAGCGGGTGCGTGTAAGGAATGACTCCCTTACCCATAAAGGTGTTAGATACAGGAATGTTTAACTCTGTGGCAAAGACAGTCAGCACATCACTGGCATGACCCCGAATGGCTCCATTACCGACCAAAATGATCGGATTTTCGGCCTTGGAAATTGCTGTTGCAGCCCGCTCAATACTGTTGAAGGACGCATAAACTTTCTCCCGTTGATCGAGTTGGAGGGGTGCTCCCACTGCCGTCATGGCAGCAATGTTTTCTGGTAGATCAATATGCACTGCGCCCGGCTTTTCGGTCTGAGCAATTTTGAACGCTTTGCGAACAATTTCGGGGGTAATGCTAGGACGGACAATTTGGGCATTCCACTTGGTAATGGGCGCAAACAAAGCCACCAGATCTAAATATTGGTGAGATTCAATATGCATCCGATCGGTTCCTACCTGTCCAGTAATAGCAACTAGAGGAGCGCGATCGAGGTTGGCATCGGCCACGCCTGTCATCAGATTGGTGGCTCCCGGACCTAAAGTCGAAAGGCACACGCCTGCCTTACCTGTCAGCCGCCCATAGACATCTGCCATAAAAGCAGCGCCCTGCTCATGGCGGGTGGTAATGAACTGAATTGAGGAGTCTTTGAGGGCCTCCAGAACATGTAGGTTCTCTTCTCCTGGCAGTCCAAAGATGTACTCAACCCCTTCATTTTCTAAACATTTCACTAATAACTGAGCAGTGTTCAAATCGGTCATATTGCTCTCCTTAAATGAATTGGCGGGATGATGGGCTTTAATGTATCCCTATACTCCATCGCGCCCTCTCTTACTTCACCCAAACCGTCTTAATGTTGACAAACTCTCGGATGCCTTCAGCACTCAGTTCACGCCCGTAGCCCGATCGCTTAATCCCGCCAAAGGGTAGACGCGGATCAGACTTAACCATGCCATTAATGAAGACGCTGCCAGCTTCAATCTCCTGAATCAGGCGATCGCGCTCTGCTGCATCTTGCGTCCAAGCACTCGCTCCTAAAC
Source organism: Leptolyngbyaceae cyanobacterium CRU_2_3 (assembly GCA_012034795.1). Lineage (GTDB taxonomy): Bacteria > Cyanobacteriota > Cyanobacteriia > Elainellales > Elainellaceae > Drouetiella. The sequence goes on along the minus strand of JAAUOQ010000239.1, from coordinate 3,061 downwards.
CAAAGGGAGTGCTATTGGCTAGCCGAATCGCCGTATCTAGATCAGGCATCCGATAGAGCAACGCCACGGGGCCAAAAAACTCTTCCTGGTTAATCGGGGCTGTGAGTGGAATGTCTGCCAAGATAGTTGGTTGGTAATAGTTGCCCTGAGTATGGGGCAGAGGCGCACCGCCAATCAACACTTTGCCGCCTTGATGCACACAGGCTCGCACTTGGGCATCTAGGTCTTTGAGAATGGTGGCTGTGGCCAGAGGTCCGATTTCTGTATCGGGATTCATCGGGTCGCCGACTTGGAGTGCCCCATATTTCAAAACCAACTGTTCGGTAAAGGCATCAGCGATTGACTCCTGCACAATAAACCGCTTTGCGGCAATGCAACTTTGTCCGCTGTTGATCATCCGAGCCGATACAGCCGTTGCTACCGCCGTTTCCAGATCAGCACTAGCCATGACAATAAACGGATCGCTGCCACCTAGTTCTAAAACCACTTTTTTGAGTTGTTGGCCCGCTGCACTAGCCAGACTTGCTCCTGCTCCTTCACTGCCCGTGAGTGTTGCTGCTTTAACGCGATCGTCTGAGATAATCTGCGCGATTTATCAGACCCAATTAGCAGGGTCTGAAATGCGCCTTCTGGAAATCCGGCTCTCTGGAAAATAGCCTCGATCGCCAAAGCGCATTGCGGCACGTTGGAAGCGTGCTTTAAAACACCCACATTGCCTGCCATCAAGGCGGGAGCCGCAAACCGAAACACTTGCCAGAAAGGGAAATTCCAGGGCATGACTGCCAGGATGATGCCCAAGGGCTGGTAGCGAACAAAGCTGAGGCTGGCATCTGATGAAATTTCTGTGTCTTTCAGGAAGTCGGCAGCATGGTCCGCGTAATAGCGACAAACTGCCGCACATTTCTCGGCTTCAGCAATACCCGCTTTGAGAGGTTTGCCCATCTCTAGTGTCATGATTTTGCCGAACGCTGCCTTTTCATCCTCTAGGATTTGAGCAGCAGCGTTGAGCCACTGGGATCGTTGGGCAAAGGGGACGTGCCGATAGTGTTCAAAGGTGCGCTGCGCTAGATCTAGCTTTTGGGCGATCGCTGCCTCTGTCAATCCCTCGAATTCCCGAAGGGTTTCCCCGGTAGCTGGGTTAATCGTAGCAATACCCATACTCTGGCTCTCCTGTGCAATGGGCAATTCTGAATCTTAGAGTGAAGTTTGTGGAGTTTGGATTTTCAGACAGCTTTCTTTAGCTTTTGCTTTTTAAGTGTTGCGATTTTGAGATACCTGTCTTCTGGTTAAATTACATCCAGTAGCCCCAAACTGTTATCTGCAATTATCTGGCAATTATCTGCAAGTACTCTGTAGCTCCCCTATTCTAATTGTTGAAAGTAGGGGCAACTCACGCTTTGGTTACAGAGGCTCACAAATCTCAGGAATTGTTCAAAATCAGTAGATCGCGAAGCTCTAATAACCCTTTCAAATCACCCCTTCTCACAAATCATTTAAGACTGACTATATAAACGTAATAAACGTAGTGAAAGAACTGAGCTTTGTGCTTCAGTGGTGAAAGTCTGACCTAAAGTGGGCAAGATAAAGGCAACCGAACCCCCCTCGCGTGTATGACGAATTCTCTCATCGCATCTCCCGCCGATTCTTATAGGCAATACCTTCAACGATTTTGCCCCACCCTAGACCTGGCATCACTTTCAGATTTATGCCGCGACATCGAAACAACTCAGTGGGATGAGCCAGAATCAGCGCTGGATTTGAATAATTTTGCTGTGATAGCGCTAATCGAAGCTGAGCAAAGCAGCGGCATACTGCGATCGATGAACCTGGAGCTAGCGCTAGAAGCTCTCCAACAGGGTGTTGCTTTACAGCCCAGTCATCCGCTCTGTGTCGCACATTTGGCGATTCTCCACCATTTGATTGGGGAAAATACAGCGGCGGCTCAAACCAGCTTTTCAACTTTGCTAGAACTGTTTCAACTTGCTTTTCATGCCGTCCCATCTATACCACTGGGGCTAATTTATTTACCCAGTGATCGCCCACGAGCCACATCTCAGTTACACGCGCTCTTGCAAGCACCCAATGGACATACCCAGGCTTTGCTGCTGCTGTCTGAGACGCTATGGCGATCGCAACAAGTGTTCTACAGCGTAGGAGGATTGCGATTTTTGCAGCTTGCCGTTCAGCTTATGCCACAGTCGGCTGAGTTGCACCTAAAACTGGGACTGGCAAAGCTATTAAATCACCAATGGGAAGGACTACTGGATTTGCAGCAAGCTCACCAGATTGCCCCCCAAAACGCACTAGTCTTGCAAGCCCTCTATTTGGCGTATCGAGAGCGACAAAGCCAGGATGCCGTCTTCTGGCTGCATAGCGCCCAACGGTTGGCTCAGCAGAACTTGCAGATGCCTGAATGGCGGTGGACAACGCTGCCGATTGAAAGTCTATTCACTTATGTACAGACCGTGGATGATGTCCTGTTGGCAGTCGATCCAAGTCTCTACAGTATCGTGACCAGTGTTTTAATTGCAGAGGGAGACTGGTTTGAATCGGAGATGGCATTCTGGCGTAGCCAAATTCAGCCAGGAATGACCGTGATCGACGTGGGTGCTAATGTTGGAGTCTACACGGTTAGCGCTGCTCAAAAAGTGGGCAAAACAGGGCGTGTCTTAGCTGTAGAACCTTTTTCTAAATGTGTTCGTTGTCTGGAAGAAACCCGCCGGATCAATCCACTCAATGGATTGACGATCTGTGCAGGAGCCGCAAGCGATGTTCCAGGTACGGCTCGCCTTGCTCTCCATAGCTCCAGCGAACTCAACGAAGTGGTGCGAGATCAGGCAACGCCCGATGGGATCAAGCTAAACCCTGGTAACTTTGAAGAAATTACCTGCTTTACATTAGATAAATTAGCTGAACAGGAAAATCTTCAACGCCTCGATTGGCCACGTCGAAAGCGACCTCTCCGTGCTCAGGCGGCTGATCGAGTTCCAGCTCGACTATGAAGATCATACCCAGACCTGGTCCGTCGGTCAGGCCGAGGTCAGCGAGCAGAGCCTCGAAG
>JAAUOQ010000238.1 GCA_012034795.1 Leptolyngbyaceae cyanobacterium CRU_2_3 | reverse complement strand
TAGAATTTTTTGATGCTCTTAAAGGTATACAGGCTCTCCTATCAAAGGAAGAATTACAAACTATATGGCAAGAATCTGCACAACATATCTCAGTAGCATTTGAGGAGTTTTCAGATTTATTAAGTGAGATTGGTATTGCTGAATGGCGTGAGAAGGAGCAACGCTATAAGTTTGCAGACATCTATGTATATGGCTTTGAGATGATCCGTAGAGGGGCAGTTTAGTAAAAATTCTAGCACTGAAACTGGTTTGAATTGGTACTCATCTACGTAGGGTCAGTAGCTCTCAAATTGGTTTTTTGTGCCGTGCAGAGCCTGTTGATTATCCATTGTAAAATCACAGGGCGATCGCACCTGAACAGTAAACTTTTTAGCACTTCCGCAGTTTATCTCTGGAGTTAATTAGGATGAAAATCTACCTCGCTGGCCCCGATGTATTCTTGCCAGAGCCACTTAAAGCTGCCAAAGCAAAACAGGACATTTGTGCCAAATATGGCTTCGAGGGATTGTTTCCCTTCGATCAAGAACTTGATTTCTCTACCCTGTCTCTTTTTGAAGCAGGCATGGCAATCTACCGGAGTAATGTAATTTTGATGGATCGCTGCGATCTCATTGTGGCAAACATGACCCCTTTTCGCGGCCCTAGTATGGATGTGGGCACAGCGTTTGAAATGGGCTATATGGCAGCAAAAGGGAAGCCTGTATTTGGCTACAGCAATGAGGGTCGGCTCTATGTCGATCGGGTACCCGCAGTGACACCTGGATGGGATCAGCAAGGACAGTCGATTGAACCCTTTGAAATGCATGACAACCTGATGCTAGAAGGCTCAATTTACACGAGCAATGGAGCGTTTCAGTGCGACTCAATTGATCCAGAAAGCTATTACACCGAACTAAAGGTCTTTGCAGCAGTGGTGCAAATTGCAGCAGCGCGATTACTCAAGTCAAAGGCAAATTAGGCAAATTAAAAACTAGGCAAATTAAAAGCAATGTAGGCAAGCAAGGAAGCAAATCGCAACAGATTTATAGCAGGGTTCTAAGAATGAGTATGCTAAAGAGTGCGCCAAAACCTAAGATTATTCTCGATACCGATCCAGGAGGCGACGATTCCTTTGCCTTCCTCTGGTTGATCAGTCTAGTCAAACAGAATCTAGCTGAACTGGTGGCTGTCACCAGTGTCGATGGCAACGTCCAAGCGCAATTGACTTTCACTGGCTCTTGTAAGCTGTTGACACTGTGTGGTTTTAATCAAATAGAAGTCGGGCGGGGCGTCATGGGTGGCTCTAAAACCGATGACGTGAATGATGCGGGAGCCATTCATGGCAGTGATGGCATGGGAAATTTATCCCAGACATTACCAGAAGCCAACCAAATCTATGAATCTGCTCGTTACTCCGATGATCTTTTAATTGAAAAGCTCAAAGATCTTCCTGGGGAAATCACAATTATTGCGATCGGTCCTTTGACTAATCTTGCTGCGGCCGAGCGAAAATCACCAGGGGTTCTCAATTTGGCCAAGGAAATTGTGATTATGGGCGGTGCGTTCCAAGTGCCCGGAAATACCACACCAGAAGCCGAGTTTAATATTGCCTACGACCCAGCCGCCGCAAAGCTAGTATTCAGTTGCGCTAAACAGATTGTAGTCTTACCGCTTGATGTGACGCGAAACCTAATTTTTACCCCTGAAATGGCACAATCTGTGGCAGCAGTTGATCCAGAAAATTCGATCGGACAATTCATAATCTCTCTTTGTCAATTCATGGTGGGAACAGCCCTGGCATTCCGAGAAACAAACGGTATATCTGGATTCCTGGTCCATGATGCTGCAACGTTAGCGTATTTATTTTACCCAGAGGTGCTGTTATTTCGACGTGCCCAAGTCTGGATTGAAACCCAAGGAGAATGGACTTGTGGCAAAACCCTGTTTGACAATCGTAACAAGACAAAAGTAGGATGCAATGCTTGGGTAGCGATGGAGGTAGACAGCATTAATTTGCTAGCTGCCCTAATAGAAGACTTGAAGCTGCTGTTGTCCCAGACAGCCAGATAAACCCCAGATAAACCATAGTTTTTGATTTCGTGCGATGACATGACCCTGCGTTTGATCTCATTCCAAGGATGAGATCAAACGAGAAATCTAATAAATTTAACATTTGACTCCAAATATAGACTTAGTTCTGAATCTTCCTATCAACTCTGAGGATTATCTCTAAAGGTAGGTGTACTGAACTGAACGTCCTCATAAATTTAGAGTTATCACGAAAGCGATCGAAATTTGATAGGGAGATAGGAGTCAAGAATATGGCATACACAGATGAACCTATGGGTATGGGTGGAAGAGTCATTGAGCGTTCAGTTGCGGTTCCTACCGTGGACTATCATGATCGTGTGCGTTGGGGCCCAGTTTTCGCAGGATTAGTGGTGGCATTAAGTTCTCAGTTGGTTTTGAGTGCTTTGGGTGCCGCCATTGGACTGACAACCATCGCAGGCTCTGGCGCACCTCGCTCTGATGCTCCAGATGTAGGCTCAGCAGTTGGAATTTGGTCTATTATCAGCCTATTAATCTCTTTATTTTGGGCGGTTGGATTACCTCAAGAGCTTGCGGACCGATGAATCGTAGCACTGCTTTGCTCAACGGAGCCATTCTTTGGGCTACTACCTTGGCTATAAGTGCTTGGCTACTTTCTAGCGGTGTTTCTGGTGCTTTTGGCGTCGTGGCAGGAAATGCTGGAGAAATTATTAATAGTGCTCAGCAAAGCGGTGTCGATCCTAACGCTGTAGCTGATCCAAATGTCACAGCCCAGCAAGCTCGCGAAATTGCTAGTAATGGTGCCAAGATCGGCTGGTCTTTTGCGTTAGGTTCTCTGCTGGGGCTAATTGCCTCTCTCGTCGGTGCCTCCATTGGCACACGTCATCCTAGAGCAAACACTGTAGTACGGACAGAAATTTAGTCTTGAGCAGGAAGTTAGACTGAAAAAACGAGGAATAATTATGTGTAGGGGATTGGCAAAGTCAATCCCCTATGTTGTTTTGGTGGCGATGTGGCGAGATAGTGAGGCTATTTCCCATCCAAGCTGCGCCACAAATACCAGCAAGCGATCGTTCGGTAGGGTTTCCAGAGAGACCCAATCTTTTCAACAGTTTTCCGATTGGGCAAATCTTCTAATTGATAGAGGTGACGGATGGCGGTGCGAATGCCTAGATCGTCTACAGGCAAAACATCCCAACGATGCAGCCGGAACATTAACAGCATTTGGACTGTCCAGCGACCAATGCCTTTAACTTGCGTCAACAGACGAATGATCGATTCATCATCCAGGCTTTCTAGCTCGGCGATCGCGGGTAATCCCGATGCAATATTCTGCGCTAAATCTTTGATGTACAGCACTTTAGCACGAGACAAACCCGCCCCCCGCATCACTTCGTCTGGAGTGTTCAGAATGGCTTCAGGGGTAAGTGAAAGCAAATCGGGATAAAGTTGCAGAAATCGACGATGGATAGCGGCAGCCGCTTTACCAGAAAGCTGTTGATAAATAATCGATTGGGATAGGGAATCGAGTAGGGTACCCGTACGCGGTTCCTGGTTTAGCAGACAGTCACCCACCCGATCGATCGCAGTAGCCAAAATTGGGTCGGCTTGTTTGAGAGTGGCGATCGCGATCGAGTAGTCCATGACCCTATTTTGCAGTCCCGGTTGATTTGCGTAATATTCCCTAACCCATTCCTAACGGAAGACTATTATGCTTCCAAATTGCAAAAATATAAAGAGAAGTCTCTTATTTTGCAATCACGCCTTCTTTGCAATCACGCCTTCTTTGCAATCACGCCTTCTTTACAATCACGCCTTCTTTGCAATCACGCTGCCCAAGATTTGCCGAGTATATCGCAATCCTAAATCAGGGATGAGAGAAATCCCAGAAGGGTTTGAGGACTGTGTCCCTCAAGTGAAAGTATTGCCCCTCCACCCCTTCTGAGCAATCATTTGGGATTGCTACAGAACCTATTTGAGATCTTAGAAAGCATCTGCGGTGTTGCCGAATAGAAGTATGATTTTCGTACTCAACCCTTTTGCAGCAATGGCTAATTCTGCTCCACCCAAACAGAGACCTTTCCACCCAAACAACGGAACTCACCCCAGCCGTCACTATTGCTTTTAACTGGCTGTTTGATATGTTCTGTAATATCGACAAATACCGCATTGCGCTTGCCCACCTCCATCCATTTATTGCCGTTGTCGCCATTGCTTAACAGAACGGCCATGGCTTTGGGATGATCTTCATCGCCTAGACGAGTCCAGCCGATTGTATTGGGGTGATCAAAATAGGTGTATTGATCACCATAGGCACAGTGTTTGCGGGCGTAGAGGAATTTATCAATCATCCAACCGTGGGTAGGAAGGGTGATGTGATATTCATTGCCATCTCGCCCTTTATCGGTATACTCTGCGCCATAATAGTCGGCATAGAAAACGCAGGGATAGCCTTCACGTCTCAGCAAAATCAAAGCATAAGCAAGCGGCTTAAACCAGGGTTCTACTACATTTTCTAACGATTGGAGCGGCTGGGTATCGTGATTCTCAACAATCGTGACTGCCAGCAAGGGGACATCTTGCATCAATGTGCCATCCAGGATCTTTCGCAAATCATAGGAGCGTCCTTGCAATCCAGCCGTGTGGAAATTATTTTGCAGTGGCACATCAAACAGCGATAGCCGCCCTCCCGTAGCATCGAGATACCACTTCAGTGTCTCAATTTGAGTTGTCCAATATTCACCAACGCAGAACAGATTGCGTTTGGCATAATGCCGCAGATGATCGAGCCAGACGTTGTAAAACCAGGTGGGGATATGCTTCACGGCATCCAACCGGAAGCCATCTATGCCTGTAGTATCCAGCAGCCATTCCCCCCAATACTTGAGTTCGCCCTGGACTTGTTCATTATCCATATCCAAGTCGCAGCCCATCAAAAAGTCGTAGTTACCTTTTTCTAGACTGGTAAATTTCTCAAAGCTTTGTCCTTCAAACAGATAGACCGTGCCATCAATATGATTTCGCATGTTGTGGTTGACAGAATCAAAATGCCAGTGATTCCACTTCATGCTGGAGTATCGGTCACCTCGTACCGCAAAGTTAAATTTGGTATAGACCTCAATTTCTTGCAGTGGTCCAATTGGATCAACGCGATCGTCTCGGTTATAGGGGGTAGCGTGGATAATTTCCGTCTCGTCTCCACCATCTTTGTGGTTAAAAACAATATCGGCATAAATTTGCATACCAGCGTTTTGGGCCGCTTTGATGGCTGCGACATATTCATCTTTGCTGCCGTATTTAGTCTTAATGGTCTTTTTTTGGTTAAACTCGCCTAAGTCAAACAGGTCATAAACGCCATATCCCACGTCGTAACCACCGCCCGTGCCCTTGTAGGCAGGCGGCAACCAAAGCGCCGTAAATCCGGCATCGCCCAAAGCTTTGGCGTCAGCTATCAGCCGATTCCAGTGATTGCCATCAGCAGGAACATACCAGTGGAAGTACTGCATCAGGGTGCCGTTGGTGGCAGGCATCTGATCTGGGATGGTTGACATATCTAATTCTGTTTGAAGATTAGACTCTAATTTAGCTGTTTTTTCCAGCGCTTTTTCTGGTGCTTTGTTTTGCACTAAGCTGCCCAAAGTTTTCAGAATTCCTTTAAACATAGAGATTATCGTGAGCTAAGGGAATCTAGGCTGTTGTTGCGGGGAACTCTTCGCAAGCGATCGCTTACTGAGTATGCAAGAGGTAATTGGCTGGATGACAAGTTTTAGCTTCACCACAGTATTGCACTCGGTCAAGCGTATTTCACCTTCACATCCAATTTTTTTAAGCACGCCCTCCTCAATCCGCTTGTTTAGAACAAGTCAAAATTTTTAATTTGCTTTAATTTGATGGATCTTGAGAAAATTGGTGCCGCCCGATGTACTCATGGGAATACCACCCATAATCAGGATGCGATCGCTGGAGCAGCCATCTGACGCTGAATCATGGTGGCTTCGGCTTGCTGCACCACATCTTCAAAAGTTTCCACTTCCTGATCAATCAGGATGGGCATGAGTCCCCAAATCAAATTGAGGCGATGATAGACTTTGCGATCGGGTGTGAGTCCCACGACGGGTGCTTTGGGGCGTTCTTCGGCTGCAAGCTGAGCCGAATACCCAGAGGCCGTGAAAGCGACAATGCAGCGCAGGTCAAGAGATTGATCGATCGCATTTAGCGCTTCGCTGAGGGCATGGGTTTCATCAGTTTTAGCCGGAGCATAGTTGGTAAACTGAATGTCTTTTTCCACTTCATGGGCAATGCGGGACATCATCTCGACGGCTTGCACGGGGTAATCTCCCACCGCTGCTTCGCCCGACAACATCACCGCATCCGTACCGTCTAGGATGGCGTTGGCTACGTCGCTGGCTTCAGCACGGGTCGGGCGAGGATTGTGGATCATACTTTCCAGCATTTGGGTAGCAGTGATCACCGGAATCCCCAATTGATTGCAGCGACGGATAATCTGCTTCTGCAATGTCGGTACTTTTTCGGGGGGCAGTTCCACCCCTAGATCGCCGCGTGCCACCATAATGGCATTGCATTCTGCCAAAATTTCTTCCAGATTTTCGATCGCCTGGGGTTTTTCAATCTTGGCT
>JAAUOQ010000237.1 GCA_012034795.1 Leptolyngbyaceae cyanobacterium CRU_2_3 | reverse complement strand
TCCTCAAGGTCAAACCGCCTCAGCAGCGAGACGACGGACAGCATGAGGTGGATTTGCTACGAGAAGGGGCAACGCTGATCAGCTTTCTTAATCCGTTGGGTGAACCTGCCTTAGCCCGCCGCTTAGCCGAGCGCCAGGTGACAGCCTTTGGCATTGAGCTGATTCCTCGGATTAGCCGGGCCCAAAGCATGGATGCCCTGTCTTCTCAGGCGGGGGTGGCTGGATACAAAGCCGCCCCTAATTGCGGCTACGCATTCCCCCAAGTTTTTCCCGATGCTGACCACCGCTGCGGGTACCATTCCTCCTGCCAAGGTGTTTGTGATCGGTGCAGGTGTGGCTGGGCTACAAGCGATCGCCACTGCGCGGCGATTGGGTGCGGTGGTAGAAGCCTTTGATATCCGTCCTGCTGTCAAAGAAGAAGTGCAGAGTTTGGGGGCAAAATTTATCGAGGTAAAGCTGGAAGAAGACACGGTGGCTGCGGGTGGCTATGCCAAGGAAGTTTCGGACAGTGCGAAGCAGAAAACCCAAAGAGGCGATCGCCGAGCATGTTAAATCAGCAGATGTAGTGATCACAACGGCTCAAGTTCCAGGCAGACAGGCTCCTCGCCTGGTTACAGAAGAAATGGTGGCTTCTATGAAGCCGGGTTCAGTCGTGGTTGATTTAGCGGCTGAGCAGGGGGGCAATTGTGCAGGCACCGAAGCCGGTCGTGATATTGTGCGCCATGGGGTTACTCTCTTGGGCCCGACTAATCTGCCTGCCTCAATGCCGATCCACGCCAGCCAAATGTATTCCAAGAATTTGCTGACGCTCGTGCAATACCTGGTCAAGGATGGCAATTTGATTCTCAACTTTGAAGATGAGATCACCGCTAGCACTTGCGTCACCCATGCTGGCGAAATTCGTAACGCCCGCGTCCGCCAACTTCTAGGTGAACCCGTTGCGGCTCATTAACCCGCCTTGCGCCAGGCACAGGGCGACATCACTCTTAAGAGCAACTGAATAGGAGCAACACAATTAGGAGCAACACAACATGACAGACCCTTTGATTACAGGTTTGGTTGTTTTTACGCTGGCAACCTTTATCGGATTTGAGGTAATTAACAAAATCCCTCCCACCTTGCATACGCCCTTGATGTCTGGCTCCAATGCCATCTCAGGTATTGCCGTCGTGGGTGCGTTACTCGTAGCAGGTGAAAAGAACTGGACCCTGACCGTGATTCTGGGATTGATTGCCGTGGTGCTGGCAACCATTAACGTGGTGGGCGGCTTTCTCGTGACCGATCGGATGCTGCAAATGTTTAAGAAAAAGGATGTGAAAGCATGAATCTCAGCCAATTTTTACCCTCTGGCATTGAGTTAAGCTACCTGCTGGCAGCCGGACTATTTATTGTGGGACTGAAGAAGCTGGGATCGCCCGCATCGGCGCGTCAGGGTAATTTAATAGCAGCGATCGGCATGTTGGTGGCGATCGTTGCTACATTGCTGAATCAAGGCGTTTTGAACTATGAAATGATTCTGATTGCCATTGCTTTGGGTGCGGCGATCGGCGCAGTCATGGCACAGCGCGTCGAAATGACGGACATGCCGCAGATGGTGGGTTTGCTAAATGGATTTGGCGGAGCCGCCTCTGCCCTAGTCGCAGTGGGAGAGTACTGGTACTACATACAGCAGGTAGATAGGATTCCCCTCAGCGAAACGGTAACAATCATCTTGAGTGTCTTGATTGGTGGCATCACCTTTACTGGCAGCTTGTTGGCATTTGTCAAACTTCAGGGATTGATCACCGGTCAGCCGATCACCTTTGGATTGCAGCAGCCCTTCAATATCTCGTTGTTGATCACCTTTCTAGTGGGTAGTGGACTGTTGATTGCTGACCCCCACAACGCCGAGATTTTCTTGGGACTCATCGGCATTTCTCTAGTATTAGGTGTCTTGTTTGTTTTGCCGATCGGTGGTGCTGATACACCCGTCGTGATCTCGCTGCTCAACTCTTTCTCTGGATTAGCAGCCAGCGCTGCCGGATTTGTGCTGTCCAACAACATGCTCATTATTTCGGGCGCACTGGTTGGCTCATCAGGGATCATCCTGACGCAGATCATGTGTAAGGCTATGAACCGCTCCTTACCCAACGTGCTGTTTAGCGCATTTGGTGCAGCCAAGACTTTTGCAGATGCGGCGGGAGAAGGCACACAAGACAAAACCCTGCATACGATCGACACTGAGGAAGGTGCGATGATGCTAGGTTATGCCCGCTCGGTGGTAATTGTACCGGGCTATGGGATGGCCGTAGCACAAGCTCAACATGCAGTGCGGGAATTGGCCGATCAACTAGAGCGGCTGGGCGTGGATGTGAAATATGCTATTCACCCCGTTGCCGGACGGATGCCGGGGCATATGAATGTGTTGTTGGCAGAGGCAAACGTGCCCTACCCGCAACTCTATGACATGGACGACATCAACCCAGAGTTCGATCGCGTAGACGTGGCACTAGTGATTGGCGCGAATGATGTGGTCAATCCGGCAGCGCGTACCAACCAAAGTAGCCCCATCTATGGGATGCCGATTCTAGAAGTAGACAAAGCTCACCATACGATTGTGGTAAAACGTGGGATGAACGCAGGCTTCTCAGGCGTAGAAAACGAATTGTTCTATAAAGACAAAACCATGATGCTGTTTGGCAGTGCAAAGGATGTGGTGGCACATCTCGTCACGGCTGTAAAAGAGCTAAATTAGGCGTACTTGAAATTTTTCTGAGAGCTACGCTCCAGGCGGCTCTCAGAAAAATCTGATTGGATTTAAGCGCGTAGTGCTATATCAACTGCTGGATCATTAATCTTTAGAAGTTTTAACGACTTTCACCAGAGAAGATGCTTTAGGGAGATTTGACTTTGTCAAGGATGGTAAGGGAGGAAGGCGCTCAGGCTCTTTCCAAAAGACGATCGCACTCGTGAGAGGCTGAAGTTGTGTACCAGGGTAGTAGAAACTTAGGATGCGGCTATTTGACCAGCCCAACTCTCCCAGGCGATAGGCACCCGTTTGACTCATGCCCACTCCATGCCCTAACCCACCCCCAGCAAAGGCAAATCCTTGCAGCACTTTAGCCGTTTTCTGCGGTTGAGGCGCAGTAGGCTTGAGGGTTTTTGGCGTGGTTTGAGCTAGAGGAGGCTGTGCCTCTGCTTGCCCGACAGACTGCTCATAAACGGGATCAACATAGAACAATGTGCTGTTGGGCGCGTAGAGTGCCTGGAGAATTTCGTCTTTTTCCAGTTCCACGATACCGCGATCGGTAGTGATAGAGAGCTTTTGCACCCGTCCACCTGCGATCGCTCCAACACTTGAATATCCTTCACCTGGGTAAAGTTTGCTAGAGGGCTTTGCTTGTTTTGAAGATAAGATCTCAGATCTTGCGTCACATCTGCCAATGGACTTACAACCCGCCAGCGAAACATATCCCAACCCGCTTCGTTAAATCCTGACTTTTGAGCAATGAATGCCCGAAAGTTTTGTTCATCGGCAAGACTCCGGCTAGAGAGATCCCAGACATTTTGTACAGAATCAACCACGGGCTGCAAATAGGGGCGATCGCTGCCATCCCACATATCAATAAACCGGGCTGTGACACCCCCGGTTGTCGAAGAGTAAAGGGCATCCACCAATTCGTTTTGATAGGTCAGCACAACTCCTTGAGTAGCCGCAATGGCGCGATCGGCAACGGCGTCACTTTGGGTTAAGCCCCAATACACCTGACACTGGGTACTGGCACAGAGTTGATAGTTGTCGATCGCAAAACGGCGCAGATTGCGGAGAACGTAAGTCCGCGCCAAAATGGCTTGAGCCTCGATCGCTGTGGGTGGTGCGCTAGGGCCAATTTCGTGGGGTACGACACCGCGCAGGTAAGTTTCCAGTGGTACCTGGTTAACTAGGGTATAAGTTCCATAGGCATTGGGTTGAAGCTTCAGGCTACCAGCATAAGTCTTAGCTCCGTGATCATCGCGGTTAAACGTGACTTCGACGGGTTGCTTGGGAGCGATCGCTACTTCATCTTGCTGATAGCGATTGCCATTGATGGTTAGAGTGGCTTGAGGCTCCTGTCTCTGAATTTGGCTGTCAATAAAAGCCGCTCTAGAGCCATGCGACCGGAGATTTTGCATTAGCAAACGCCGCAACAGAGGCGTGCTGTAGGTGGCTCGTTTTGCCCAGACCTGCCACTGTTTAGGTTGGGCAACTTCTACCTCAATGCCTTGAGATTGCCAAAGGTTAGCGCTGTCTTCAGCGCTCTCAAAACTCCGGTGAGTGCTCAGCACCACCCGCTCTTTGACTTGAGGCTGCGGGAGAGGCTGCATCACCACATCTACCTTGACATCCTGTGTAGTGGTGATCACCTGGGACTGTTCCCCGTTTTTAAGGTCAATGTGATGCTGTCACCGGGTTGGGGTTTTAGAGTCATGGCGTCTCTACTGTCTGAACCAAACCGCTGCACCACACCAATATCTAACTGGGGGTTGAGGGGCTGAGGATTGAGCGGAGCCGATTGAGCAACTCCTGGTTTAGCTATCATGGCCCAACAGCAACCATCAGGGTTGCGCCTAAACCACCCGACCAAAACTGCATCCTAAACATAAAGCTCAGGAAATTTGAAGGGCTATTAGTGGAATGAAAGGGTTTCCTCACAAGTCAATTCCTACAGCAAACGACACTAAAGCTGTTCTTCATGAGAGCGGTCAGAGATGAATGCTAACGCTGATTTCACATTGATTGGACACTACATTTCACACTTCATTTCACACTAATGGTTTGATCAGCGCGATCGCTTTGCTCCCACTCATTATGTCCTAACTGAGAATGTCCTAACTGAGAAGATAGATTCATGCACGAATCCTAGTTGGTCGAGTGAAAACGCTAGAGTCGCAATTAGCTACCCCAAATAACTTACCCTCTCAGCATAGAAACTTTATGGTCACAGATCTCAACTTCAAGAAAGCTTCATGATTATTTTGCCTCAATTTCAGTGGTCTTCCCAATGTGTGATTGTCCCACCCAACTGACTAAGTAATTCTGACTGCCGTAGAGCCTCGGTAGAGCCATTCGCCTGCCAACAATTTCAGCAAAGTGGCTGAATTTAGCAAATAGTCATCGTCACTGTGATAACTATAGCAATCCCGTTTCAGTGATAAGAACCAGTGATAAGAAGTAGTGTGGGCACCTTGCCCGCAACCCAGCGCGAGCAAAACGTTTGGGCAATGCACACACGACGTGCCTCTAGTATACCGAAGTCCTGATGTACTCCAGAGAAATGCGACGACCGATCACAGGATTGTTACAGAGTGTCCTAATACTCTCGGCAAAAGTGTCCTAATACTCTCGGCAAAGTGGCTGAAGTTATTGCCACATGAGGATAACACGGGTGTAGCTGCTTCATCGTTTAGGGGATTATTGAAGTCGCTTAGACATAAAAGCTACATCTACCTTCAAGGCTGTCTGCATGTTCGCTTTCCCCAAGATCAGCCAAACTCGTAAAGTGCCGCTGCGTCTGATTCTAGTCGTTCCTTTCGTCATAGAAGTTTTGCAGCGGTAGGATTGACAGGGTGGATTTCACTACGTAACGGGCAAAAAGCCGTTCATGAGTTGGCTGATCATCTCCGGACTGAAGCCAGCGATCGCATTGCCATTCATCTGGATTGCTATGTGTCTATCCCTCGACAGGTGAACCAGATTAACTTTGATGCCATTCAGCTAGGACTCTTAAAGCCACAAGATTTCAAGGCGACCGGACAGTTTTTTGGAAACAAATGCAGGTCTTCAATGTGGGATACATGAACTTTGCGACGCCACAAGGAGAGTTCATTGGGGTTGAAAGGCTAGAAGATGGCAAACTGTTAATCAATGAAACGACCCAGGCTGCAATTCACAGCATGTCTATCTATGAAACAGATCGTCAGGGCAATCGCAGTCGCTTGCAGAGTGTTGAGCCTGCAAGTGACCCTGTCCAGCTTGAGGGATGGTATGCCGATGCAGTAGCAGCCGGACGCCCAACCTGGAGCCGAATTTATCAGTGGGATGATCAACCCATTCTGTCTGTTTCATCCAGCTATCCCATTTATGACAAAGCACACCGTTTGCAAGGCGTCATCGGAATTGACTTAGTGCTGTCGCAAATCAGCACATTTTTAGCCAGCCTGAAACTGAGTCCTACGGGGAGAATATTTATCCTGGAACGCAATGGAGACTTGGTAGCCAGTTCCAGTTCAGAACTCCCGTTTCAGATGGTCAAGGGGCAAGCGCAGCGGCTGAACGGCTCTATGAGCCAAGATTTTTTAGTTCAAGCTACCACACACTATCTCAGTCAGCAGTTTGGTGATCTCAAACAAATTCAGTCAAGCCAGCACCTTGACTTTAACTTACAGGGCGAAAATCAATTTGTCCGAGTCGCACCCTGGCGTGACTCGGCGGGACTGGATTGGCTCATCGTCATAGTAGTTCCAGAATCAGACTTCATGGAAACTATTCATGCTAATACTCGCACCACCATCCTGCTATGTTTTGCGGCATTGGCGATCGCTACTCTCTTAGGGCTGATCACCTCCCGCCTGCTGCTCAAGCCGATTCTTCAAATGGTAAATGCCGCCGAAGCCCTGGCAGCAGGCGAACTGGCAGCAGCATATTTCCGAACCAAACTCTCATGAACTGGCACTGC